>NZ_JADEWP010000003.1:0-35362 GCF_015207535.1 Cyanobium sp. LEGE 06143
GTGCATGGCCGCGATCCCTAGGTTGGTCCCACTTTGGCGAAGGCCGCGTGGGCGGGTTCCGGCTCGATCTGATCAGGCGCTATCTGCGGCCCCACCGGCGCACCGTGCTGATCGGGGCGGCCGCCCTGGTGGTGGTGAACCTGCTGAGCGTGAGCATTCCGCTGCTGGTGCGCGGCGTGATCGACGACCTCCAGGACGGCTTCGCCCTGCGCGATGTGTACCTGCAGGCAGCCCTGATCATGGCCCTGGCCACGGCCATGGGCGCCGTGCGGCTCTATTCGAGGGTGCTGGTGTTCGGGGTGGGGCGCCAGGTGGAGGCCGACCTCAAGCAGCAGATCTTCGACCACCTGCTGCTGCAGGAGCCCGGCTGGGTGCAGAGCACCGGCAGCGGCGAGGTGATCAGCCGCGCCACCAGTGACGTGGAGAACGTGCGCCGCCTGCTCGGCTTCGCCGTGCTCAGCCTCACCAACACCGCCCTGGCCTACGCCCTCACCCTGCCGGCGATGCTGAGCATCGACCCCTGGCTGAGCCTGGCGGCCGTGGGGCTCTACCCGCTGATGCTGATCACGGTGCGCCTGTTCGGCGGCCGCATGATGCGCCAGCAGCGCCGCCAGCAGGAGGCCCTCGCTGGCCTGAGCGACCTGATCCAGGAAGACCTCTCCGGCATCAGCGCCATCAAGATCTACGGCCAGGAGGCCACCGAACAGGAGGCCTTCGCCTGGCGCAACCGCCTCTACCGCGATGCCGCCCTGGGCCTGGCCCGCACCCGCAGCACCCTCTTCCCCCTGCTGGAGGGCATCTCCTCGATCAGCCTTCTGCTGCTGCTGGCCCTGGGCAGTGGCCAGCTGGAGAGCGGCCGGCTCAGCATCGGCAACCTGGTGGCCCTGATCCTGTTCGTGGAACGGCTGGTGTTCCCCACCGCCCTGCTGGGCTTCACCCTCAACACCTTCCAGACCGGGCAGGTGAGCCTGGAGCGGGTGGAGGACCTGCTGCGCCGCAAGCCCCTGGTGGAGTCGCCCCCCGATCCGGTGCCCTTCCGGGGCCGCGGACGCGGCGCCGTCGAGGCACGCGGCCTCACCGTGCGCTATCCGGGGGCCGTGCGGCCTGCCCTGGTGGACGTGAGCTTCCGGATCCGGCCCGGCGAGCTGGTGGCAGTGGTGGGGCCGGTGGGTTGCGGCAAGACCTCCCTGGCCCGCGCCCTGGGCCGGATGGTGGAGGTGGACCCCGGCGAGCTCTGGATCGATGGCTACGACATCACCAGCCTGAGCCTCAGCGACCTGCGCCGGCAGGTGGCCCTGGTGCCCCAGGAGGGCTACCTGTTCACCGCCAGCCTGGCCGACAACCTGCGCTACGGCGAGCCCCAGGCGCCGCTGCAGGCGGTGGAGCAGGCCGCCCGCGACGCCCGGCTGGAGGGCGACATCAAGGCCTTCCCCGACGGCTACCGCACCCTGGTGGGCGAGCGGGGCATCACCCTCAGCGGCGGCCAGCGCCAGCGCACAGCCCTGGGCCGCGCCCTGCTGGTGGATGCGCCGCTGCTGGTGCTCGATGACGCCCTGGCCAGCGTGGACAACACCACCGCGGCCGAGATCCTGCGCACCATCCGCCGGGGGCAGCAGGGGGGCGGCGGCACCAGTGGGGTCACCAGTGGCGTCACCGCCCGCACGATTCTGATGATCAGCCACCAGCTCTCGGCGGCGGCTGCCTGTGATCGGATCCTGGTGCTGGAGCAGGGCCGCCTGGTTCAGGAGGGCCATCACGACGCCCTGCTGGCCCAGCCCGGCACCTACCGGCGGCTGTGGGCCCGCGAACAGGCCTCCGAGCAGCTGCGCGCCGCCGGCTGAGGCCCGCTGCTCAGAGGTCAGGGGAGCCTTCTCCAAACAGTTGTTGAGCGCCACGGCCAGGTCACCCGGAGCTGGCTTGAGTGGGTTGGGACCTTCTGCCCCTCGCCCCCACCCCGCCATGTCGTCCGCCAGCAGCCTGCAACCCCGGCTCGACACCCAGGCCTACGCCCTGCGTTGCACCCTCACCTTCGGGGACATCTACGGCCAGATCCTGATCTGGATGGCGGTGATCTTCGCCAGCCTGGCGGCGGGGCTGGCGCTGATGGGGGCCAGCAAACCGATCGTGGCCCTGGTAGGAGTGGGCCTGATCCTGGTGCTGTCGCTGCCGTTCCTGCTGTTCGCCTTCACCACCACCCTGCTCAACCACATCGCCCTGGAGCCGAGGCCGGCCGCCCCCTCACCCTGACTAGGCTGAAACCAGTTGCCTGAAGCCGTTGTTCGGCGTCTTCCAGAAACCCGACTCCTCCACCAGCAGCCAGCAGCCGGGGGTCCAGCAGGAGCGGCTGCATGCCGTTCTGGGCACCCCCATTGACGCCCCCGTGGCCGACGGCCAGCAGGAGGTGTTCTTCGGCTGCGGTTGCTTCTGGGGAGCGGAGAAGGGGTTCTGGCGCCTGCCAGGGGTGGTCACCACCGCCGTGGGCTATGCCGGTGGCTCCCTCACAGACCCCAGCTACCAGCAGGTGTGCTCGGGCCGCAGCGGCCACAGCGAAGTGGTGCGGGTGGTGTGGGAGTCCAGCGCCATCGGCTTTGCCGACCTGCTCAAGCTCTTCTGGGAATGCCACGACCCCACCCAGGGCGATCGCCAGGGCAACGACCGCGGCTCCCAGTACCGCTCGGCCCTCTTCGTGACCAGCGCCGAGCAGCTGCAGCTGGCCGAGGCCAGCCGTGAGAGCTACCAGGCTCTGCTCAGCGCCGCCGGCCTGGGCACGATCACCACCGAACTGCGTCAGGACGTTCCCTTCTGGCCCGCCGAGACCTACCACCAGCAGTACTTGCAACGGAAAGACTCGCGGCCCTATTGTTCGGCGCAGCCCACTGGTGTGCCCCTTGGACCGTTCCCCGGCAGTGACTTCGAGCTCCCGGCGGCGGTCTGGGAGAACTACGACTGGAGCCAGCAGCACTGCATCCTCAGGGGCGACAACGCGCCCATTCAGTTACCTGCGGGTCTCGACTGAGGATCGGGACCAAGATTCCAGCCTTGAGCGCCAGCGTGCAGCAGTCCTGCGCGAAGGCGTCGCCCAAGGCGACCTGATCATCGAGCGCGAGTCCGGCCGCAGTGCAGACCGCCCCGGCTGGCAAAGGCTGCTGGCGGCCATCGGGGCCGATGAGGTTTCGACGGTGTTCGCCGATCGCTCCGATCGCCTGGCGCGCGACCTCTACGACCTGCGCGGCTTCTACGCCACGTGCGTCCGAGCCGGCACTGGCTGGCGGTTCTGGTCTGAGCCATGGCTGAACAGTGATGCCCCCGGCGCCGAGGAACTGCGTCAGCGGGCAGCCTTCGATGCTGAGATGGAATCCCGCAAGATCGGCGCCCGCTTGACCCGCCATTACGAGCACGCCCGCGCCGCCGGCAGTCCCGTCGCACGCCGGGCCCCGCTCGGCTACCGCATAGAGGGCCGTGGCGACGACAGGCACTACGTGCTGGATGACAGGCACCTAGCCGGCGATCTGACCATGGCTGGCGCTGCACGTGAGCTGGTTGCAAGTGTTCTGCGATGGGGCACCACGTACAGCGGCCTGCGCCATTGGAAGGACCATCTCCGGGCCATGGCGCCAGTCCATGATCAGGCCCTGCTCGATCGCTGCCTGCGGCTTGCACCGGAGAGTGCCGGCGGCTGGCTAGAAGGTGCTGCTGCAGAGCTCCAAGGCCATGTGGCGAAGCAGAAGAACGAGCGCATCGCGGACGACTGCGGCAAGGTCACCTACCGCCGGCTGCCTTGGGATCAGTGGGAGCTGAGCCGCGACCGCCACGAGCCTTTGATTGATGCAGCAACGGCTCGGAGGGTGCTCCACCAACTTGAGACGAACCACAACCGTGGCCTAGCAGTGGCGCGGGGCAAGCAAGCCGTAAGTGCCTATCCGCCAAGTCTGACGCCCGTTGCATTCTGTGGCGCCTGCGGGCGACGGATGCGGCAGCAGTCCACCCGCAAGGGCCGCCGCCCCGGTGATCCTCCTTATCGGACTCTGCGCTGTTCTGGTGCCGGCAGCGCTCAGCAGCTCTGCAATCAGCCGGGAATCGCTGAGAGGGCGGTCATCTACGGAATGATGCCGCTGCTGGTGGCCGAAGCCGACAGGGTTTCGGCATTGATGCTGCCGCCCCTGGCGACGGGTTCTGCGCCAGTGGACCCTGACCTGGTGAAGCAGATCGAGCGCACCCGCAGGCTGGCGGCTGAGACGGGGCTCCCAGCACTACGGCAAGCGCTGATCGACCTGGAGGACCGCGCCGCATCACAGGCGGCAGCGATCGAGCAGGACCGCTCGATCGAGCAGGGGCGGCAGGCGGCGGCTGAGCAGATCCGCAACCTTCTCCCCACGATCGGACCCGACATCTACACCATCCCGGCGGCGCGGCGGCAGGTACTCCAGGCCATCGAGCGGATTGAGGTGACGGATGGCCGGGTGAGCCACGTGGTACTCAAGGGCTGAACAGCACTCGCCGTTTCAGGTATTGACTACCGTGCACCCACGGTGCACTTGGGGTATGCTGAATTTCAGCACCCCCTTGCTTTCAGGTAGTGAATACTTCGAACGGGCAGCTCCCTCGAAACGTGCGGGTGGTCGTGAAGCTCACCCACCCCGAGCTTGAGCGCCTCCAGGCCGCAGCCGACGCCGTTGGTATCCCCCGTTCTCTGCTCCTGCGCACCGCAGGCCTGCGGGCTGTTGCCGCGCTTGAGGCCCCTGCTGCTGTCGCTATGTGAGCAAAAAAATCCCCTGGCCGGACCAACGGCGCAAGGGGACGGAGAGAAGTAATGGGCCTTTATCCTATTCCCTCCCAACGTGAAGATGCCGCCGGCCACCCGGTCGATCAGACCGCTGACCTCCTATTACTGCCGTCCGACTTCCGCCTGGTGCGCGTCGGTCCCGACAAGGCACCCCTCGGCGGCAGTTACAACGACCTGGCCCCCGAACACCGGGACCACCTGCTGGCAGAGCTGGGCGCCGAGGGCGTGGCCCTGGCCCACCAACTGGGCGCCCGCACCATCGACGCCGAAGAAGCCCACGCCATGGGCTTCCGGTTCAAGGGCTGGCGCGGTGGTGGCCTGCTGCTGCCCTTCTCCGGCGACTTCGCCCAGCTGCGCTGCGATGACCCACCCAGGGCCCGCAATGGCGATCCGGTCAAGTACCTGAACCGCCTGGGGGTGCAGCAGCGGCCGGTCCTGTTCGGCGGGAGCGATTCAGCCCTGGCGACCGAGGGCTGGAAGGATGCCTTACGGCTCCATCTGGCCACCGGCAAACCCGTGGCCGGCCTGCCCGGCGTCAGCAACACCGCCCAGCTTCCGCCCACGGTGGAGCTGCTGATCTATGACGCCGACGCCGCCATTAACCCGGCGGTCTGGGCCCCCCTGATCGGCGCCGGCCTGGAGCGCCCCGCCATGAGGTTGGCGTTCTTCCCCCGCGAGGTGGCCGGCAATAAGGGAGGCGCCTGTGAGTTCTTCGGCAAGGTTGGCGACCTGGCCGAGGTGCGCCGATGGAAGGCCCGCGAGCTGCTGCGGGAGCTGCCCTGGCAATGGGACCGCAGCATGCGGGCCGACTGGCAGCCCCAGGCGCTGCGCAAGCTCGCCCAGCTGGCTATTGCCGCAGCCATGAGCCGAGACGCCTGCAACATCCTGGTGAGCACCGCCGCCAAGGGCCTGGGCTTCCCCGTGGCCCGTGCCCGCCAGCTGCTGGCCGCCGCTGACCAGCAGGCTCACCCGCCCGAGCCCGACCAGGTACCTGATGAGCCGACAAAGCAGGAGCTGCAGCAGTTCCTCAGCACGACCCACGGACTGCGTTTCGATGAGCTTCGCCAGCTGGTGGAGATCGACGGGCGCCCCATGGAGGAGTTGGACCTGGCCGATTCCTTCCTGGCCCACCTGTACGGGATCGAAACCACGAAACAGGCCGCCCGGGATTCCTTCCGGTACCTGGCCACCTGCAACAAGTTCAACCCCGTACGTGAGTGGCTGGAGTCGCTGCGCAGTTGCCCCGGATTGCGCCTGCTGCCCCTGCAGGAGATCGCTGCAGCGTTCGGCATCGCCGCCGACGACAATCTTTCCCAGGAGCTGCTGGCACGGCACCTGGCCGGCGGCTACCGGCGAGGGATCGAGCCCGGCTACAAGCACGACCAGGTGCTACTGATGATGGGCACCCAGGGGCAGGAGAAAGGCCAGGCCATTGCCGCCCTGGCGCCGCCCGGCATGGCCGACAGCGCCACCCGAGTGCCCAACGGGCTGGAGGACCGGGAGTTCCTGGGAAAGCTCAACTCCTGCTGGGTGTTTGAGTTCGACGAGGTGGAGAAGGTTCTGCAGGGCCGCGATGCCGCCGAGTTCAAGGGCTTCGCTAGCCGCCGCGCTTACCGCTATGTACAGAAGTGGGAGACGGTCTGCCGTGAGCACCCTGCTCGGGAGTTGCTGTTCGCCACCACCAACGCCCGGGAGGTGCTGAACGACCACACCGGCAACCGCCGAATCTGGGTGGTGCCGGTGGGCCGCTGCAACCCCTCCTGGGTAGAGCAGCACCGCGAGTCGATCTGGGCCACGGTCGCCACCTGGGTGGAGTGGGGGCTGGAGAGCTACGTTCCCGAGGGCCACCCCACCGCCAGGGCCGCCGCTGAACGGGCCCTGGGTGTGCAGATCAGCGACCCCTGGGAGGGGATGGTGCGCACCCGGCTAGAGGCCATCCCCCGCCCCGACGCTGAGGGCATCGCCCTGGACGACCTGGCTTCCCAGGCCCTGGAGATTCAGGAAGCCGAGCGGATTAGCCGGGATGTGCAGATGCGCCTCACCCGGCTGGTCACGGGCGCCGGCTTCACCACCCACGACGGGCGATTCCGGTGGGAGCAAAGGAAGCGCCGGTACGGCGGTGGGCAGCCCCGTTCCGGCTACATGCCAGTTCCCGTTCCAGTGTTCCAACCCTGTTCCGACGATTCCTGGGGAGGTTGGAACGGGCGGAAGCCTTGGCACGACAGGGATCTTCTAACCCTGTTCCAACCCTTCCAACCTTTTAGGGAGTGGGAAGAAGGAAAAACAGGTGTATGTGCCCCTATAGGGACGTGTATGTGTTCTTCTCCCCCGCGAGAAAAGGAGCGGCACGTCGAAACGGTTGGAACACACCAGCAGATCCCCTCCGCCGCAAACGATCTGCCCGTTCCAACTCTCCAGAAACCTGTGGCACGGGGCGAAACCCCGTTGGAACAGGGGCGCGCAAAAGTGTCCAGAACGTCTGAACACCGGCAGCGAGTGGCGGCCATCCCGATCGGCTCCCCGGTGGAGATCCGCCAACCCGACCGCCCTCCAGTGAACTGGCACCGGATGCTGGGCCACTTAGGGCGCAGTGAGCGGTGTCAGCTGACCGCACCCAACGGAGGCACCGTGGAGCACCCCAAAGCCTGGGTATGGCCCTGTGATTCGGAGATGCAGCCTTGAACCGTCATTTCAGTGGCGTGTCGCAGCAATCGGAGAGGCGCTGACAATCCGAGCCGGTGAGCACCCCTGGCCCCTGCCCGCCATCCCCAAGCGGCAGAGCAGCTACCCATCGCTACACCTACACCATGCACGCCCCTCCCCCCTCTGCCAGGAAAGTTGACGCCTCTCCATCCCGACCATTCCAATCACCAGGGGGCCTGATGGAATCGATCAATGCGTCCCTACAGCGAGGCCGTAAAGGCTGATGTCCGCCGGCAGATGAGCCCGCCTCTTCGTCAGAGCGTGGCGGAGATCGCCCAAGAGCTGGGCATCCACATGATCACCCTCTACAAGTGGAGGAAGGCCCGCCGGTTCAGGGACCTGAAAGCCGCCGGCGGCATCGGCATGGTCTACCTCGCGGACAATGACGAAACCACCCGCTGAAAGCCCATCAGGAGTCCAGCCCAGTCACAATCTGCGGGACTGATGCCCACCCCGTTGAGCACACCCCAGGCCCTGCAGACCTTCGCTGACTGGGTGGCCTCAATCCGGGGTGATGAGGACAGCGAGGCCCAGACCTATTTGAATCGGCTCCTACAGGCCTGGGGCTGGGCGGATGCGGTGGAAGCGGGCACGACCTTTGAGCGCAAGATCCCGAAGGGCAGCCTGAACGGCGGCATGGGCAAGGCGGATGCCCTGATCGAGGCCACGCGGGCCACGGTGCTGATTGAGATGAAGAGCAGGGGCAAGGCACTCGGCCCCCACTTCCCGCAGCTTCAGCGTTATTGGATCTACCTCACCCCTAAGCCGCTCTATTCGGTGCTCTGCAACTTCGATGAGTTGTGGGTCTACGACTTCAACCAGCTCGTGGACGAGCCCCTGGTGAAGCTGCGGGTGGCTGATCTGGCCAGCCAGTCGTCCTCCCTGGCCTTCCTCAGCAAGAGCGACCAGCCGGTCCACTTCGGCCTCAACCAGATTGAGGTGACGGAGGCCCAGGCCCCCAGCATGGGCGAACTGTTCAGGCGGTTGCGGAAGCGGGGCGAGGCAAGTGGCGCCTTCACGGCACTGGAGGCCCAGCGGTTCGTTCTCCAGTGCGTTCTCAGCCTGTTCGCAGAGGATCGGGGCCTGCTGCCGAACCTGCAGTTCACGCTCGCCCTAGACGCCTGCAAGGGGAGCCAAAGCAGCTACGACGTACTCGGCAACCTCTTCGGCGAGATGAACACCCCCGGCATCACGCCCGGCGGGCAGTTCAAGGGGACGCCCTACTTCAACGCCGGTCTCTTCGCCCACATCCCCAGGCTGGAGTTGCTCTCGGAGGAGTTGGATCTGCTGAGCGCCAGCGCCGAGGAGAACTGGCAACGGGTGCGGCCCAGCATCTTCGGCAACATCTTCGAGGCGAGCAGCGATGACGCTACCCGCCACGCCCACGGCCAGCACTTCACCAGTGAGGTGGACATGCTGCAGATCATCCGGCCCACGATCGTTGAGCCGTGGGAGGAGCGGATCGCCCAGGCCGGCAGCATCGCCGAACTGGAAGGGCTGCGGCAGGCCTTGACGCAGTACCGAGTCTGCGATCCGGCCTGCGGATCCGGCAACTTCCTCTACATGGGCTACAACGCCGTCAAGGATCTGGAGGTCGCGATCTTGCAGCGCATCGACGAACGGCGCACCTCCGAAGCCAAGAAGGACCAGGGGGTGCTGGGACTGGTGACGCCGTTGCAGTTCTTCGGCATGGACACAAGCCCCTTCGCGGTGGAGCTGGCGAGGGTGACGCTCATGATCGCCCGCAAGGTGGCCAACGATCGCCTGGGGCTTACAGAAAGGGATCTACCCCTCGACAACCTCGACGCCAACATCAGGGTCGCCGATGCGCTGTTCATCCCCTGGCCGGAGGCCGATGCGTATGTGGGGAATCCGCCGTTCTTGGGTGGGAAACACATGAGGCTCAACCTCGGGGATGAGTACGTCGAGCGGGTCTTTCAGCGGTTCCCTGAGGTGCGCGACAGTGTGGACTTCTGCACCTACTGGTTCCGACTGGCCCAGGAGAACCTCAAGCCCGATGGTCGAGCGGGACTGGTGGCCACAAACTCGATCCGCCACGGGAAGAGCCGCCGGGCCTCCCTCGACTACATCCGCGACAAAGGCGGCCACATCCACTCGGCGATCTCGACCCAGCCATGGTCTGGCGAGGCGAATGTCCACGTCAGCATTGTCAACTGGAGCCAGGAGGAGGCGGGCAGTTTTCGGCTGGATGGGAAGGATGTTCCGACGATCAATTCCAGCTTGCGCTCCAGCGTGGATGTGAGCGAGGCCATGGCACTGAGGGCGAACAAGGGCCGCTGCTTCCGAGGTGTCATACCCGTGGGCAAGGGCTTCAACGTTGACCCTGCGACAGCGGCGGAGTGGTTGGCTGCTGATCCAAGGAACGCCGAGGTGGTCAAGCCGTTCTCGATGGGTACAAACCTGGCGAAGCGCCCTTTGGGGCAGCCCGACCGCTGGATCATCGACTTCAACGATCTCACACTGGAAGTGGCGGAAACCTATGCCGTGCCCTTTCGGCAAGTGAAAGACCTGGTGAGGCCCCAGCGCATGGAGAACCGGCGCGCAACCACGCGGGTGAACTGGTGGCGATATGGGGAGAAACGACCAGCGATGCGAGAGGCTCTGAGTCCCTTGGAGCGATTCTTAGCTGTAGGTGAAGTATCAAAATGGGCGATCTTCATTCCCTGTGAGAAGGAGTGGCTCCCTGGCAACAAGAACAAGGTCGTCGCCAGCGATGACTTCTACATCCTGGGCCTGCTGTCCTCAAGCGTTCACCGGCAGTGGATGCACGCTCAGAAGGGCACCCTTAAGGGCGACATCGCCTACACCCACGACTCGATCTTCGAAACCTTCCCCTTCCCGCAGATCGTCACGCCTGAGCTGGTGCAACAGAGTCGCCAGGCGATGACCGCCCTCAACGACTACCGAAACGAGGTGATGGCGGCGAGGAACTGGGGCATCACCGATCTCTACAACGCCTACTTCCACGAACCCGCCAGCCAGCTCGCCAAGCTCCACCAGGCGCTCGATACCCTGGTGCTCAAGGCTTACGGCTGGAAGGCCAGCGAAGACATCCTCAGCAACCTCCTGGACCTGAACCTGGAGCTGGCGGAGCGTGAGGCCGCCGGAGAGAAGGTGGTAGGGCGCGTGGGCGCCCGTCTGACTCTTCCGAGGGGCCCTCGCCTCCCCTTGCGTTCTAGCCACAACGGTCGTAGCCTGTTCGTACAGATGGCCCGAGAGCCGTGGAGCTGATCGCCTACTACCGCGTCTCGACCGCACGCCAAGGCGAGAGTGGCCTGGGCCTGGAAGCCCAGCGGGCCAAGGTGCAGCAGCTGGCCGCCGACCGCCGCGCCGAGGTGGTGGCTGATTTCGTTGAGGTGGAGTCAGGCCGCAAGGCCGAGCGCCCCCAGCTCGCTGCCGCCTTGGCCGAAGCCCGCAAGCGGGGCGCCGTGGTGGCCGTGGCCAAGCTCGACCGGATCGCCCGTGATGCCGAGCTGGTGCTGCGCCTGAACCGGGAGGCCGAGAAGAACGGCATGGGCGGCTTCCTGTTCTGCGACCTTCCCGATGTGGATGCCACCAGCAGCGCCGGGAGGTTGATCCTCGGCGTGATGGCCAGTGTGGCCGAGTTCGAGGGCCGCCGGATCTCCGAGCGCACCCGCGAGGCCCTGGCCGCCGCCAAGGATCGCGGCGTGAAGCTGGGCGGCATCAGGCCCAACACCATCACCCGCAACGATGCGGCCAAGGATCGCGCTACCGCCGACGCCGAGGCCCTCCGCCCCCTGCTGGCGCCGATGGCCGCCCAGGGCTACAGCCTGCGCAGGATGGCAAAAGCCCTCGCTGCAGCTGGCATGGCCACCCGCCACGGCAAGCCCCTGAGTGCCAGCACGGTCAGGGCGCAGCTGCAGCGGCTGGGCCTGGGCTGAGCAGCCCGCCGACCAGATCGAGCTACTGGCTGCGCTAAATGATGAGACCGGGGGATATGTGCCGGCTTGAATGTAGCCAACTTGGCTCACACAGAAAAAGGTACTGGGTCGAAATACACTGTCGCGGGGTGTTTGAGCGGCGCTCATTCACCAGTGACAGCCTTTTCAAGGTAGCCCACTTCTGGTATCAGCCTACAGTGCTAGACACAGAAACCCCCTCCCTGTGGGCAGCTGGGCATCTCAGCGTCGGTAGTCTATGGGTCACCATGTAGTGGTGCCCAGTTTGGCGTGGCTGACTGCAACCGACGCTTCGGGGTTTCTGGGAGTGAGCCGGAGATCGCTGTTCCGCAAGCGCGAGCTGCTGCAGCAGGAGAACCTGGCGAAGCAGAGCCCCGGCGGCCGGTGGTTGTATCAATCGGACGGCTTGCGCGTGGCTTGGCTGGGGCTTGCAGAGTGGCAGGTTTCCAACGGCGAGACGTTGGCGCAGATCGAGGCGGAGGTTAGGGCTGAAGCCGAACCATCTGAAGGGTCATTCTGGCGGGAATACGGCCGCTGGGCACCGGGCGAGCGGTTGAGTGATGCAGGGCGGGAGGAACACGCCTGCCGGATTGCTGCTGGTATGGCGGGTTGGAAGCTGGAGCCCCAGGAGGTCCTGGAGGTGGTGCACCAGTACGGCGAGGCCCTGGCGAGCGTGGCTGCAGGGGCTCGGTGGGACGGCGAGCAATGGCACCGTGCGGAAACTCAATCGCTGTTGTATGACGCCGTCGATGGTTGTGAACTTGTGGCTGCGGAGTTACAGCAGAAATTGGCCGCCGGGGAGGTGCCTCAGGACCTGGTGCCGGAGGTGCAGCGGGTGTTGGCAATGGGATTGAGTTCGGAGCAGGGTCGGTAGCCATAGGGCAGTTCCTGTCCCCCGTTGAGCGAACACACCCAGGCCTTGAAATCGTTTGGAGATGCGGCCGCCCGGTATCCGCTGCTCACCGCCGTGGAGGAGGTCATGGTGGGTCGGCTGGTGCGCACCTGGCAGGACCATCCCGCTGGACCGGATGACTGCCCTGCACCAATTCGCCGCCGTGGGTTGCGGGCCAGGGATCGATTGGTGCAGGGGAACCTGCGCTAGTGATGCAGGGCGTCAACCGCCCTGGCCAGGCCCCGCCCCCTGGCCCTGGCCCTGGGATCAATGCGTCCGATGGGATCATGGCCCCGGACCTGATCACGCAGGCAGGTTGCACTTTGAGGCCCTGCTTGCGCAGCAAAAGACCGCAGAGCGCAGCGGAGGGCCATTGAATATGCCCAAGTTTGAAACAGAATCTTTCGGGTGGACCAGGGCAGAGCGGGATGAGCCGATGAGTCTTCCGCTGACGATCTTGGAGGACCTGACAATCACGTCGATGGGCGATGACGCGACGAAGACCTAGGAGGAGGTGGGGACACTGCTGGAGCGCGAGCTGCACCGGACTTGCTTGCGCCTTTCCGAGAGAGAGGTTCGATGGCCTGCTGGTTAGCCTGGCCGCATGTGAAGTCCACCATGCCTTTCCGTAACAACTATTGCCAGCGGTGGTAGGTCGGTTGCGTCACCTCGATGACGCGGCAGACGTCGGCGACGGTTTTTCCCTGAGCGATCAACTGCTCGGCGGTCTTGAGCTTGCGGATGATCTGCTCGGCTGTGTGCCTGGTGCGTTTCATGGTCGAGTCCACGGCCCAGTTTGGCCGGCTGAAGACTCTCATTCACCCTGGACCGGTTTCCGGGGCCCACGTCACACACACCTTGCGGCGTTCAGCGCGAAAGGCTGTCGGCTGCTGTTTGGGGTTGCCCCAGTTTCCAGGACAAGCTGAGAAGAATCTCCCCATGACCAACATGCTGTTTATCGATGACGAACCCCATTGTGCTTGCATCATATCGTTGAAGGCCTGCTCCTATGGCGACTTGTTGAGGGGGCCACACTGGCTTTGGATCCTTTCGTCCCGGTGTCAGTATGTAGTGGTAGATGAGCGCCCTTCGTCATGCCCCAAGCCCTCTCACTCAGCCAGGGCAGCACTTCCCCTCTGGGATCATTTTTCACCCAGTCGGGAGTGAACTTCTGCGTCTACTCAAAATACTCCAGCCGGGTGGAGCTGCTCCTGTTTGATCTGGAGGATGCCGCCGAACCCAGTGCCTGCTTTGATCTCAATCCCCAACTGCATCGCACCTATCATTACTGGCATGCCTGAGTTGAAGGCATCGGACCCGGCCAGCTCTACGGCTACCGGGTGCATGGCCCCTGGGATCCCGCCCGCGGGCTGCGCTTCGATGGCCGCAACCTGCTGATCGACCCCTATGGCCTTGCCGTGGTGACCCCACCCGGCTATCAGCGGCGACAGGGACGCTCAGGCGGGGATGAAGGGTTCGCCACGTGCATGAAGAGCGTGGTGGCTGATCCCTCGCGGTACGACTGGCAGGGCGACCGTCCGCTCAAGCGGCCTCGCCGGGAGACGGTGATCTATGAACTCCACGTGCGCGGCTTCACCCGCCATCCGAGCTCAGGGGTCCCCGCCGAGCGAGCTGGCACCTACGCCGGGCTGATTGAGAAGATTCCGTATCTGAAAGATCTGGGAATCACCGCTGTGGAACTTCTACCGATGTTCGCCTACGACACTCTCGATGCACCGCCGGGCAAGAGCAACTACTGGGGCTATGCACCGATCTCTTTGTTCGCTCCCCATCGCGGCTACAGCAGCCGCAAGGACCCCCTAGGTCCCCTTGATGAATTCCGGGATCTGGTGAAGGCTCTGCACCGAGCTGACATCGAGGTGATCCTCGATGTGGTGTTTAACCACACTGCCGAAGGGGATGAGCGGGGCCCCAGCTTCTGTTTCCGCGGTTTGGCCAATGAGGCCTACTACCTCCTCGACCCGGATAACTTTCTCTACACCAACTACAGCGGTACGGGCAACACACTCAATGCCAACAATCCGGTTGTACGCAGGATGGTGCGTCACAGTCTGCGCCACTGGGTGGAGCACATGCATGTGGATGGCTTTCGCTTCGACCTGGCCTCTGTGCTGGCCCGTGATGAGACAGGCCAGCCCATGCCTCTGCCACCTCTGCTGTGGGACATCGAAACCGATCCGGTTCTCGCCGGCACCAAGCTGATCGCCGAGGCGTGGGACGCCGCAGGCCTGTACCAGGTGGGCAGCTTCATCGGAGACAGCTGGCAGGAATGGAACGGACGCTTCCGCGACGATGTCCGCCGTTTCCTCAAAAGTGATCCCGGGATGGTGCCCCAGGCGGCTCTTCGAGCCCTCGGCAGTCCGGACATCTACGGCCATAAGGAGCGAGAGGCGGAGCAGAGCGTGAATTTCATCACTTGCCATGACGGCTTCACCCTGGCCGATCTGGTGTCCTACAACACCAAGCACAACCAGGCCAACGGTGAGGACAACCGCGACGGCTCCAACGACAACGCCAGCTGGAACTGTGGCGTGGAGGGCCCCAGCAATCACCCTGCAGTGTTTGCCCTCCGTCAGAGGCAGATGCGCAACGGCCTGGCGTTCCTTCTGACCTCCATCGGCACCCCCATGCTCTCGATGGGGGACGAGGTGGCACGCAGTCAGCAGGGCAACAACAACCCCTACTGCCAGGACAACGACATCACGTGGTTCGACTGGGATCTCTGCATGCAACACGCCGACCTGCGGCGCTTCGTCAAGCACCTCATCACCCAGCGCCTGAGCCGCCGCCAGGGGAGTGTCGATCATGCGCTACCCAGCCTCAATGAACTGTTGCAGAGCCGGCAGATTGAATGGCACGGCGTGAATCTGCATCAGCCGGACTGGAGTGCGGACTCCCGCTCCTTCGCCATCACCGTGACCGGCGAGGAGATCGGCATCCGGCTCCACGTGATGGCCAATGCGTACTGGGAGCCGCTCGATTTTGAGTTGCCCACCGCCGGCGGGATTGGCAACCCTTGGCGCCGCTGGATCGATACCTGGCTGGAGTCCCCGGATGACATCACTGAGAGCTGGGGAACCAGTCTTCCTCTGACCATGTCTCACTACAGGGTTGGAAGCCGTTCGCTCGCGGTGCTGCTGATGCAGTTGCCATGACCCCCTCTCCCCGCTCGGGACGGACGCTCCCGAAGTCGACTCGGGCGTGACCACCATCAGTGGTCCAGTTGCTATGAGAGCTGCCTAACTTGATGCGACAAAACATCTTGATAAGGATGCATACGCGACATGATAACGCCTCAAGAATGGCTCAGCGTGGCTCACCGTTGTAGAGAATCTCTACCACCTCGGTACCATCAGGGCTGATCCTGATTTCGGTCTCCATTGTGGGCGGGGAATCAGTCTGTTGCCAGGCAGGGGGGCCTCCCATGAATTGGAGCAGGAACCCTTCGCCATCGGTACTGATCAGGCAGGGGGTCGACTTTGATGCAGTTGCGAACATGCACTGCGCTGGACGATATACTTCAAGGCCGCCATTGAGTCGGACGACGTAAGTTCTGGCAAGGTTGATCGCCCGCACTGCTTCAACAGGAATTCTCTCTTCTGCCAGGGCTCTGGTGCCTGCTGTGGAGGACAGGGCAATAGCCGCAGATACAAGCAACAATCGCTGGATGGTCTTCGTACGCGACATGGTAGCCATAGGCGATTTACTTCATAGTCAAGCTTGCTGCGCATGGCCAGACGAGCACGCCCAATCCGCAGGGCGTTACATTTCTTGAAATGCCTGCTGGCATCGGTAGATCGGCAGCAGGAGGCGAGAAGCCCATCGCCGGAAACTGGGCCGTTGGTGATTGACTGCGCTCAGGAGGTAGGCAGACATCCATCTCTGGGACGATGGATCGCGGGGCGCTGCTGGATTCTCCAAGAGGTACGCAGACACATGGAACTCGAAGGATCATTGCGGTCACGCCGAAAGAGCTCCGGGCGGTCGATCGAGCTCTCCGGCAACTCTGTGGGTTCCAGGATGGCCTTGGCTTGATCGGGCATAGGCGGGGGTGTCAAGGCGGGATTGGTCTTTGGTCTCACCTTTGCAGGGTTTGGCCTTGCCGTTGGCCAAGGTTGCGCCAATGGTCGCTGTCGGTGTTCACTTCCCCCAGACCTCGATCACTCGGCAGCCCTCCTGCACGTCGCGCACGGTCTCCACACCATCAGCGCTGAGAGCGTGCATCACGTTGCGGGCCTTGCCCGGGCCTGTGAACAGGGCCAGATCCAAGTCCGCCCTTCTTTGCCTTTCGGCACGCTCTCCTGCATCGGGCAACACCCCCACCCCCACCAAGCGGCCCTGGACTCTCCCGGAACCCTTGCCAATACTGGAGAATCCCAGTCACAGCTTGGCGAGGAGCCGATGCCGTGCAGCCGCCGGGACATCGGCTCGTAGGGCCGAGCCCAGCAGCTGCTGGGGCAGGGCCACAACCATTCTCTATGGCAATGGCGACGGCGAGGCCTGCGAATCGCTGCGCAGAGGGCCATGGGCCCGCACCGTGGCGATCTGGCGGTAATGGGGGCTGGCGGCGCTGTCCACCGCGAAGGCGGTCCAGGAGGCGGCAGCAGCAGGCTCATCGCTCAGCACCGGCCATTCGAGGCGGACCCCCGCGTAGGTGATCCCCACGCAGGTGAGGTCGGGGTCGTCGGCCATCAGGGACCACAACAGATGCAGGGAGCTGCGGCGGTAGTCCGAGGCCGAGGGGCAGCAGGTGGGGTCGGCGATGAAGCCGGGCGCCAGGGTGATGGCCTCAGCCCGCTCCCAGCGGAGGTAGGTGCCGTCGTCGGTGGGATAGAACCAGCAGGCTTCGTTCTCTGCCTGGTGCAGCGGGAAACGGTCCAGGGCGACGGCCTTGGTCCGGTCGTCTTCCAGCGCGTAGACCGCCAGCCACAACTGCGGCGGATCGAAGCGAGGGATCACCGCATCGCAATAGAGCTGCACCGCCGCCACCTGGGGCAGCCCCTCGGGAATGGTGCCGTTGAAGGGAAGTGCCTCCAGGCCTGGGCCAGGCTCGGCAAGGCCCGGGGGCGCAGCATCCGGCAGGGCATAGAGCCGGAAGGCCGCCGCTTGGCGGATGCCGTGGCGCTGGGCCAGGCTCAGCTGCTCCCAGTCGGTGTCGCCATCAGGAGGCAGGCCCAACTCAGGAGCCAGCACGAAAGCCAGTGACGCGGACATGAGCTGAGCTCCGGTTTCTGGGTGTACAGCCCCCCCTGGGGATCCAGCATGGCGGCGAACCCTCAGGCCAGCCGCGGCAACCGGCAGCCGAGCTGGATCACGCCCTGATCCAGAAGCCTCCCGAGGCGCAGGGCCGCAGCCTCCTCCACCCGGGAAAACTCCGTCTGGCGCCTGGCCAGCCAGCTCAGCTCTTCAGGAGTGATCACCCCGGTGGCCATCGACTCGAGAAACAGTTCGCCCATGGTCATGGCGATGTTACGAAGTGTGTTCATCCTGGCATTCTTCTGGGGGAGCCGTGAAGTGGGGGCGTTGCGAAGCGGCTGTCGCCTGGACGACCACGGTCTGGCCCGAGACTGGCCGTCATGAACCGTCGCTCCCTGCTGGTGCTGCTCGGCCTGGCGACAGCCGGATCGGCCCAGGCCGGGCGGGCCAGGCCAGGACGCGCCTCGCCAAGCCCGATCCGCGGCAGTGGCCGCAGCGGCGGGCTGCCCTTTCAGCCGGTGCCCACGCCGCTGCCCCTGCCCCTCGATGGCCTCAGCGCCGCGGAGCAGCGCCGCCACTACGGCCAGGTGCGCCTGGAGGATCGCCTCGTGCTGCCGGCTGGCTACCGGGCCGATCTGCTGGCGGTGTGGGGGGATCCGCTGGGGGATGGGAGCTTCGGATACAACAACGACCACCTCGCCTACCTGGCCCTGGCGCCGGGGCAGGCCCTGCTCACCGTCAATTTCGAGTACATCAGCCCCCTTCCCTGGGCGGAGGGGCTGGGTGAAGCCCGCGGCCTCAGCCTGCCCCTGGAGCAGCTCCAGGCGGCCCTGGCCGATCGCAACTCCCGGGTGGATGCCACCGCCCTGGCCAGTGGCGATCCCTTGCTGGCCATGGTGAAGGAGGTGGCCGGCGCTGCCCTTGAGGATCTCGGCATCGGCGTGGCGGGCCTGGAGCAGGGGCCCGAAGGCCGCTGGCGCCGCCAGCCAGGGCGCTTCGACCGCCGCATCAGCGGCCTCAGTGGCCTGCAGGATCCCGCCCAGGCCCTGCGCGCCAGTGGCCCGGCGGCGGCGGTGTTCCGCGCCGAGCGCCGCCTCGGCTACGACGACGGCCTCGGCGAGCGGATCATCGGCACCTTCGCCAACTGCGCCGGCGGCACCACCCCCTGGGGCACCGTGCTCAGCGCCGAGGAGAACATCCAGACGCAGGTGTGCGAGGCGGTGTACGCCGATGGCTCCTCCCTGGATCCGTCTGAGCTCCCTTTCCACTGGGACGGCCGCAGGCTCCGCGGCCTGGGCAACCCCTTCGCCCTGGCGGGCAACAAGTACGGCTGGATCGTGGAGGTGGATCCACGCCGGCCCCAGCGGCCTGCGGTGAAGCACACGGCCCTGGGGCGCTGCCGCCATGAGGCCGTGGCCGTGAAGGCCGAGGCGGGCCAGCCCCTGGTGCTGTACTCCGGTTGCGACCGCCACGGCGGCCACCTCTACCGCTTCGTGAGCGCGGGCCGGGTCCGAGACCCCCTGGATCCGGCCAATTCCGCCCTGTTCAGCGCCGGGCGCCTGGAGGTGGCCCAGTTCGGTGCCGGCGGCCAGGGGCGCTGGATTCCGCTGCTGCCCTCCACCGCCCTGGCGCCCCAGCTCCCCAGCCACTACCAGCGCTGGGGCCTGAGCCAGGCCACGCGGCTGCCCGATCCCGACCGCCGCCAGCCCGGCGCCGTGGACCTCAGCAGCGATGCCGAGGTGAAGCGCTACCGCGAGCAGTTCAGCACCCTGGCCTCCCTCTACCCCGGCACAGAGGACGCCCAGCTCGGCGCGATCCTGATCGATGCCCATCTGGCCGCCAACGCCGTGGGGGCCACCGCCGCCGCCCGCCCGGAAGACACCGTGATCGATCCGGCCACGGGCGATCTGCTGATCGCCTTCACGGCGGGGGGAGCCGATCGGGAGGGTCGGGCCGACCCCGCCATCTTCTCCGGCCCGGCCGGGGAGCCCACCTGGCCCCATGGCTGGGTGATGCGGCTCAGCGAGAGCACGGCCAGCGCCGGCGGCTTCCGCTGGCAGATGGTGGCGGTGGGCGGCCTGCCCTGGCAGGGAGGCATGGGCTTCGCCAACCCCGACAACCTGGAGGTGGATGGGGCCGGCAACATCTGGGTGGTGACCGACCGCTCTTCCGGGGCCAGCCCCGCCGAGGCGTTCGGCAACAACAGTTGCTGGGTGCTGCCGAGGCGCGGGCCGGCCCGGGGCGAGGCCCTCTGCTTCGCCACCGGGCCCATGGAGTGCGAGCTCACCGGGCCGTGCTTCGACAGCGCCGAGCACACCCTGTTTCTGGCCGTGCAGCACCCCGGTGAAGTGCACGGCAGCCGCAGGGCCCAGGAGGTCAGCCGCCACACCACCGCCCTGGTGGCTCGCGACGGGGCGGGTTTCGAGCAGGAGCGCTGGGTGCCAACCGGCTCGAACTGGCCCTCGGGCGTGCCCGGCAGGGTGCCCCGGCCTGGGATCGTGGCCATCAGCCGCCAAACCGGCGGGCCGCTGTTGCCCTGAGCGATGTCTCTGTTCTCCTGGCTGGTGATCGTGCATGCCCTGGCCGCCACGGTGTGGACCGGCGGCCACCTGGTGCTGGATCTGGGGGTGTTGCCCCGGGCCCTGCGCCAGGCCAGCGCCGCGCCGATCCGGGCCTACGAGGAGGTGTTTGAGCCCCTGGGGCTCACCGCCCTGGCGATCCAGGTGATCACCGGCCTGGCCATGGCCTGGATCTACCTGCCGGGCCTGCAGGGGCTGTTCAACCCGGCGAACCCGATCGCCGTGCTGGTCGGCACCAAGCTGCTGCTGCTGGCCGCCACCGTGGCCCTGGCCCTGGATGCCCGGCTGCGCCTCATCCCCAACCTCAGCGACGCCAGGCTGGGCCCCCTGGCCTGGCACATCCGCGCCATCACAGCCCTGGCGATCGCCTTCGTGGTGGTGGGCGCCGGCATCCGGCTGGGGGGCTTCAGCTGAACAGGGGCAACGCCCGGCAGGGCCCACCCGCCAGCATGGGGGGCACTGCCCTCAAGCCATGCTGCTTCCCTGCCCCTTCAGCCTCATCAGCACCGCGGCCCTCGCCGCCAAGGCCGCCGGCCTGCAGGCCACGGTGCTGTTGCTGCTCACCCTGCTGATCAAGGCCCGCATCCAGATCAAGGCCGCCTCGGCCCTGGGCCTGTTCCTGCTGGCCCTGCAGACGCTGGGGTTCCTGGCCGTGGCAGGTGGTCTTGGCGCGCTGGCTGTGGGCGGAGCGGCTGTGGGTGGTGCGGGGCTGGCGTTCCAGCGGCGCTCCGGCCAAGCGGCGTGAGGGCGTGACTCTTTGAGGTCGTGAGCGTTTGACTGAGCTCCCCCCCTGGCGCCCCCTGCTGCGGGCCGCCCGTCAGCGAGAAGGACGCTCCCCGGCGGCCCGCTGGCTGCAACTGGCCAGCGTCGCCGCCGATGGCAGCCCCCGGGTGCGCACCCTGGTGTTCCGCGGCTGGGCCGATGCCAGCGTGCTGGAGCTGCTCACCGATGGCCGCAGCGCCAAGGCCGTTGAACTGCGGCGGCAGCCGGCCGTGGAGCTCTGCTGGCTGCTGGTCAGGGCCCGCAGCCAGTTCCGCCTGCGGGGGCGCCTGCTCGAAGCTGATGCTGCGGCCGATCGGGCGGCACGGCTGAGGCATTGGCAGGGCCTCAGCCCTGGCGGCCGGGCGCTCTGGGCCTGGCCCGCGCCGGGGGCGCCCCTTGAGCCTGGCCCCTGCTGCGCCGCCAGCTTCCCGGCCGCCCTCGATGACGCCACGCCGCTGCCGCGCCACTTTCAGCTGCTGCTGATCCAGCTGCAGCAGGTGGAGCTGCTGGAGCTGGGGGGCCACCCCCACCGCCGCCGCCGCTGGCGGCTGGAGCAGGGCTGGCGCGAGGAAGACCTGAATCCCTGAGATCAGGTCTGTGGGATCACCTCTGCGGCCGAATCGCCGCAGCAGGAGCACAATGGGAGCGGAGTGGTTTCCGAGCCTCTGGCCCGGAAGGCAACGAGGAAAGTCCGGTGCAACTCCGGCACTGTCCCGCAGCTGTGATGGAGAGACCTGCTCCTGAGTCAGAACGCTCGCCGCTTTGAGTTCTTTCCTGCCCGGCGCGGAAACCGGGAGAAACCATGCAACACCTCCGCTCCAGCCGCTCCCTCGGCCTTCTGGTGGCCCTGGCCACCGCCACGACCCTGCTGCTCGGCCAGCCGGCCCAGGCCCACAACGTGGCCTCAGGCGGCCTGGTGGGAGGCTTCCTGCATCCGCTGGCGGGCACCGACCACCTGCTGCTGCTGATCGCCGTTGGCGCCGCGGCCTCCTACCTCTCGGCCGAGCTTCTGCTCTGGGGGCTGGCTGGCGCCCTGGCTGGAGGCGTGTTCGGCGCCATGGGCGGCGGGCTGCCTGGTGCCGAGCTGCTGGCGACCCTGGCCATCCCCGCCGTGGCCCTGCTGGTGCTGCGCAGCCAGAAGTCGCCGCGGGCGCCGGCCCTGGAGCTCTGCGGTGCCCTGATCGCTGCAGCCGTGGCCGTGCACGCCATGCTCCATGGTCAGGAGGCTCCGGCCGGTGCCGCCTCAGCGCTGTGGTGGGCGGGTTCCTTCTCCGCCTCGGTGCTGGTGAGCGGCAGCAGCTATCTCGTGCTGCGGCAGCTGCCCAGCCGCTGGACCGCCGCCGTGGCCCTGCTGCTCGCCGTCGCTGGCGCGGCCCTGATCCTCGGCCCGATCGCCTTCGCTGCCCGCTGAACGCCGCAGAGGCGTCAGTTGGCTGACATCTGCACCAGACTGGCCGTGACGGTTCCAGTGGTTCACACCCTGGACGCAAGGAGGAAAGTCCGGTGGGGAGGGGGTTCTTGGACCCTCTGCGAGTCCGGCGCTGTCCCGCAGCTGTGATGGGGTTCGCTCCTGGGAGCACCCTTCAGTCAGAACGCTCGCCGTTGTGATCACCCCTCTCCCCCGGCGCGGACCGGGTTCCACGATGAGCCAAGCCTTTCTTTCCAGCTCCGGAAGCCACCCGCCTTCAGCCTGCCAGGGCCTGCCCGAGCGCTGAGACGCGCCGCAGACGTTCACGTCCCCAACAAGCACTCCAGGGCCAGACCGGGCCGGCGCCAGCCTCTGGTGTCCGCGCCGGCTGCTCCGCTCGTGCCGTGATGCCCCCCTCGCCCTCCTGCATGACCACCGATCTCCGGCCAGCCGACTTCGTGCTGGCCCCCTATGCCCGCAGCAGCAATTGGCGCGGCGCCTATCAGATCCTCAGCGCCGTGGGCCCCTACCTGGCCTGCTGGGCCCTCGCCATCCATCTCGCCCAGCGGGCGCCCTGGGCCGTGCCCCTGCTGGTGATTCCCCTGGTGCTGTTCTCGCTGCGCTGCTTCTCCCTGATGCACGACTGCGGCCACCATTCCCTGTTCCACAGCCGCTGGCTCAACCGGGTTGGGGGCTTCATCCTCGGGCTGGTGAATGCCATTCCCCAGCTGGCCTGGTCCAACGACCACGCCTTTCACCACCGCACCAATGGCGACTGGGAGCGCTATCGCGGCGTCACCGACCTGATCACCACCGACGACTACGCCCAGCTGAGTGCCAGGCAGCAGGCCACCTACGCCTTGCTGCGCCATCCGCTGATGGCCCTCCCCGGTGGCTTCTACTACCTCGCCATCCAGCCCAGGCTGGCGCTTCTCAAGGAGATCTCCCGGGCGGTCCGGGCCCAGGCCGTGCCGCGCTCGGCCGAGTTCTGGGATCTGCTGCTGAACAACGTGGTGCTGATCGCCCTGGTGGTGGCGGCCGGCCAGCGCTGGGGATTCGGCCTGGTGCTGGGGCTCTACGGCGTGACCCTCACCTTCTCGGCAGCCCTGTTCCTGTGGATCTTTTTCGTTCAGCACATCTTTGAGGGCAGCTACGCCCACAACACCGAGGGCTGGAGCCACATGCAGGGAGCTCTGGAAGGCACCAGCTATCTGCAGATGCCGGCCTTGCTGCGCTGGTTCACGGCTGACATCGGTTACCACAACATCCACCACCTCTCGGAGCGCATTCCCAACTACAACCTGCGCGCCGCCCACCAGGCCAATGCCCGTCTGCTGGCGGCTGTGCCCTGTCTGCGACTCGGCGACATGCTCAGTTGCGCCCAGTTCAAGCTCTGGGATCGGGAGACTGAGCGCCTGGTGCCCTGTCCGGAGCAGGTCGATGCCGTGGCCTGACTTGCCGGCTTGGCCGGGGCAGCCTGGGCCAGGGCAGCCGTGGCGGGGGCCGAGGTCCTGGCATGGACAGGAATCCGCCTGTTCGGGGGCCTGGGAACCGCGCTTTCTGGAGCAGAACAGCCTGCTGATCGGCCATGCCGCCTGGGATGGTTATCGGCTCAGCGGCCGGGGTCTGCTGATCTGCCACCTGGCCGCTCCGCTCGAACCTGAGCACGACTGGCGCCTGGACGGCGTGCGGTTCAGCCGGCGCTATGTGGCGCGAAGCGAGGTGACCGCCCAGCTGCGCCACCAGGGGCTGGGACCGGCAGCGATCCGTCCGAGCCTTGGGGCCCTCGACAGCTACGACCCGGCCAGGGAGCTGGTGGTGCTGCTGAGTGGCCATGGCCCCGAGCTGATCGCCCTGCTCAGGAAGCTGCCCACGGCGCCACCGACTTGCTTTGAACTGGTGGAAAGGCGCTGGAGCGAATTCGCCTGCGCCGCAGTGCCGTGACCCAATAACACCTGATTATGCGCATAAACGCGTAAAGTGATGACTCCGATGCGCTGCAGCCGCCATGGCCACCGCCCCCTGGCCCTTCGCCCTGCTGATGGCCCTGCAGCGGCGCCTGGTGTGGGCCATCCCAGCCGCCATGCTGCTCGGCCTGGCCTGGGGGGTGACCCTGCCCTCGGCCTGGCTGGTGAGCCTGGTGATGCCCCTCACCTTCCTGATGGTGTATCCGATGCTGATCGACCTGCGGCTGCCGCTGCTGCTGGGTGGCAGGGACCTCAGGCTGCAGCTCACGGCCCAGGCGATCAACTTTCTGGTAATCCCGTTCGTGGCCCTGGCGATCGGCCGGCTGTTCTTCGCCAGCCAACCCCTGGTGGCCCTGGGCCTGTTGCTGGCGGCGCTGCTGCCCACCAGCGGCATGACCATCTCCTGGACGGGGTTTGCCAAGGGCAACCTGGAAGCAGCGGTGCGCATGACCGTGGTGGGGCTGGTGCTTGGGTCCCTGGCCACACCGCTCTACGCCAGGGTGCTGATGGGCACAGCGGTGGACGTGCCGATGGCCAGGGTGTTCCAGCAGATCCTGCTGATCGTGTTCCTGCCGCTGCTGCTGGGGCAGCTCACCCGCGTGGCGCTGATCGCCGCCAGGGGCGCGGAGCACTACAGGAAGGTGATCAAGCCGCGGTTGGCCCCCTTCTCCACCCTGGGCGTGGTGGGCATCGTGGCCGTGGCCATGGCGCTCAAGGCGCCCCTGATCGTGGGCCAGCCCCTGCTGCTGGTGCGCATGCTGATCCCGCTGCTGCTGCTCTACGGCATCAACTTCGCCCTCAGCACCCTGGTGGCGCGCCGCTTCTTTCCCCGCAGCGACGGCATCGCCCTCGTGTACGGCACGGTGATGCGCAACCTCTCGATCGCCCTGGCCCTGGCGATGACGGCCTTCGGGCCGGAAGGCTCCGAGATCGCCCTGATCATCGCCCTGGCCTACATCGTTCAGGTGCAGGCCGCCCCCTGGTATGTGAAGGCCACCGACCGCCTGTTCGGTCCTGCGCTGGCGGCGGAAGCCCCGGCCTGACGGGCCCGTGAGCGGTCCAGCTGCGGCCGCTTCCCCTGCGCCCCGCTGCCATGCCCTCGACGGCGCCCGCGTGCTGGCCGTGCTGCTGCTGATTCCCTTCCACGCCGCAGCGGTGTTCTACGCGGGCGATCTGGGCACGTTCTATGTGAGCAACCCCGAGAGCAGCGCGGCCCTGGGGGGCTTTCTGGTGCTGGTGCATCAGTGGCACATGCCCCTCTTTTTCTTTCTGGCGGGCTCGGCGAGCTGGTACTCCCTGCGATCGCGCGGTGCGGGGGCCTATCTGCGCGAGCGCCTGCAACGGCTGCTGCTGCCCCTGGGGGTGGGCATCCTGGTGCTGGTGCCGCCCCAGGTGTATTTGCACGACCTGCAGAGCGTGGATTCAGCCCTGGGCTACCTGCGCTTCTACCCCCACTTCTTCGATGGGATTCGGCCGGCGGGTCACTTCGAGTGGGCCCACCTCTGGTTTCTGGCCTACCTGCTGGTGATCACCCTGCTCTGCCTGCCGCTGCTGGGCCGGCTGAGTGCTCAGGCCAGCCCCAGCCCACCTGAAGGCGGTGCAGGCTGGCGGGTGAGCCTGGGCTCGTTGCTGCTGCTGGCCCTGCCCCTGATGCTCTCGGAGGCCCTGCTGCGGCCCCGCTGGCCGGGCTTCCAGAACCTCTACGACGACTGGGCCAATCTGCTGCTCTACCTGCTGTATTTCGTCTACGGCTACCTGTTCTGCCACCAGGGCGGCTTCTGGGTGGTGCTGGATCGGCGCCGCCGGCTCCTGGTGGCGCTGGCGATGGTGGGCATGGCGGTGTTCCTGGCCCTCACGCTCAGCGGCGCCACGCCCGCCGCGGGCGATGAGTCTGCTGCCGCCCAGCTGTTCCAGGCCTTTCGCGGCTGGAACAGCTGGTGCGCCGTGCTGGCCCTGGTCGCCCTGGCGCGCCGCTTCCTGAAGGCGCCCCATCCGCTGGTGAGCTACGGCAGCAAGGCCGCCATGCCGCTTTACCTTCTGCACCAGCCGGTGCTGGTGGGCCTGGGCTGGTGGGTGGTGCCGCTGCCACTCGCCATCGGCGCCAAATTCGCCCTGATCTGCGCCGGCTCCCTGCTGATCAGCCTGGCCCTCTACGAGGGTGTGATCCGGCGCCTGGGCCCCCTGAGCCCGTGTTTTGGCCTGGTGGGCCGGCCCTGAGCGCACTCCCCATGCAGCGCCTCTCGATCATCATTCCCACCCTCAATGAGGCCGCCTGCCTGGCCGCCACCCTGGAGCGGCTGCAGGCCCTCGACCCGCCGGCCTGGGAGGTGCTGGTGGTGGATGGCGGCAGCCAAGACCACACCACCGCCATTGCGGCGTCAGCAGGGGTGCGGGTGCTCCAGTCGCCGGCCACCGGCCGGGCGGTGCAGATGAATGAGGGGGCTCGCCAGGCCAGTGGGGCGCTGCTCTGTTTCCTGCATGCCGACACCCTGATCCCCACGGATCTGGTGGCCGTGGCCGAACGCGCCCTGGCCGATCCCTCGGTGGCCTGCGCCGGCTTTGTGTCGCTGATGCGCTCAGGCCAGCGCACCTGCTGGGGCGTGTCGGGGCTGAACCTGCTGAAAACCTATCTGGCGCCGCTGCTGTTTCGGCCGCTGCAGTTCCTGCGGGGGCTGAGGCTGCTGTTTGGCGATCAGGTGATGATCACCCGGCGCCACACCTTCTGGAGTGGCGGTGGCTTCGATGAAGCCCTGCCCCTGCTGGAAGATGGTGACCTCTGCTTCAGGCTGCTGAAGCAGGGCAGGATCCGGCTGATCCGCCGGGTGGTGGTGAGCTCCGATCGCCGCGTGCGGGCCTGGGGGGCCGGCAAGGCCATCGCCACCTATCTCGGCATCGGCATCCTCTGGGGCCTGGGCCTGCCACCTCGGCACCTGCGGCGCTTCTATGACGACGTTCGCTGAGAGGGCGCCGACTCAGCCCCTCTGCTGATTGAGGCTCCAGTCGTAGGGCAGGAACCGCACCTGGGGCTCTGGACCTGGGGGAATTCCATCTCCCAACCGGGGCAGGATGTAGCCGGGCAGAGAGGCGCTCACCGCCAGAAAGTCAGCCCGGTACCACTGAAAGATCCGGCTGACCCAGAGGATGTTGCGCTCCCGCTCGAAGCGCACCTTGGCGGGGTTGTGGATGAAGCGGTGAAGGTCAGCTTCGAGCTGCTGCTCCACGGCGTCGGTGCGGTAGGCGCGCTGGCGGAGCAAGGGACAACCCACCGAGGCACACACGATCGCGAAGTGAATGCGCGGATCCCCCAGCTGGCGCAACAGCTGATTTTCGATCTGGGCCAGGCTGAAGCAGCCGTCCTGCAGCCGGTGCAGCGGCCGCTGAAAGAAGCGCAGAAAACCGACCCAGTTCGGCAGTCCCAGCAGGCTGGGGCGGATCGAGGCGATCGGGTAGGCCTCCAAAACGGCCTGAACCGTGAAGGCGTTGTAGAGGTTGATCCAGTGGGCCAGCTGCTCCTGGCGCCCTTCGGTGTGGGCCGTCTGGGCGGCCAGCCAGGCGCGGAGGGTGGCCACATCCCTGCTCTGCCAGCCGGCGTAATCCACCCTGCCGTCGCCATCCACATAGCGCTGCAGCAGCTGGTCCCAGACGGCCGGGTCTTTCAAGCGGCAGGGGGCGAAGGGGCAGAGGGCATCAGCTCAGGTGAGGTTGCCCTCGCGCTGATCCGGCATTGAGGGCGGTGTGGGCGGTGGCTGCAACACCGGCAGCAGGCTGTTCAGGCCCAGCATCACGAACGACAACGCCCCCACCAGGGCCAGCAGCCGCATGCCGAGGGGCAAGCCCCGATCCACCAGCCTGTCGTCGGCATCCTGGTCGTCGGGCTCGGGGGGCAGCGGCGTCATCGGTGGGAGCGGCTCAGCAGCCCATTCTCGCTGCCGTGGGCGAAGGGGGCGGGCGCCTTGGCGTGGACCGCTTGCTCCCCTTGACTCTCCAGCTGGATGGAGACCATACGGTGGACTGAACCGCTTCGTTGTCCCCTTTCCCCATGGTTGGATCCGCCTTTCGGTTCGGAGTGTCCGCACTGGCTCTGGCTTCGTTGCTCTCCTCCCCGGCCCTGGCCCAGGTGGATCCCCACGAGGGTCATCACGGCATGGACGGCATGCCAGGCATGACGACCCCAGGCCACGCCCATGACGTGGGCCCCGCCGGCGCCACCTACGACCTGCGCTTCCTCGACGGCATGGTGCAGCACCACACCGGCGCCCTGCGCATGAGTGAATTCGTCTTCGGCATTGACCAGCCCGGTGTGGGGGCCCTGGGCAACACGATCTGGCGGGATCAGGCCAGCGAAATCCGTGCCATGGGGCTGTGGCGCAGGGCCTGGTATCCCCAGGCGCCGGTGTATCCCGTGGCGCTGGCGCCTGGCGGCGATCCCAACAGCCTCTCCGGCCTCACCCGCATGAGCCAGGCCCAGATCGAGGGCATGCGGATGATGGGCGCCGGACCCACCCGGGAGAACCGGGTGGTGTGGTTCCTCGAGGGCATGATCCACCACCACGGCGGGGCGCTGATCATGGCCCACGACGCCCTGGCCAAGAGCACCAACACCACGATCCGGCGCTTCGCGCGGGCTGTGATCGTGGCCCAGCGGGCCGAGATCATCGAGCTGCGCCGGATGCTGGCGGTGGAGGGATTGTGCAAGCCGGAGTACTCCCAGTACGACGAACTCTTTGCCCTCTGAGCGGCTCGGCCGAGCGGCAGGGGGGACGTTCACGTGGCGCTGGCCATGATGGTGGGGCTGGCTGACTACTCCACCTCAAGGCTGCCCCGCACCATGTTCATGCCGCAGTGGAAGGGATAGCTGCCGGCAGCCTTGGCCGGCAAGTCCACGGAGGTGGTGGCATCCAGGGGCAGATCGAGGGATTGGTGGAAATCGGGGAAGATCACCTTGGCCACGCAGCCGCTCGGATCGATCCTGTGAAACGTGAGCCGCACCGGCTGGCCGGCCTTCACCCGGATCCGCGAGGGGGCATAGCCGCCGTCCACGGTGATGGTGATCTCCTGCAGGCCGTGCTCCCCCTCGCGGGCCGCCACGCCACCACCATGGCGGCCGAGGAACCACCACAGCTCCCAGATGATCAGCGCCATCCCTGCGCCGGCCACAAGAAGCTTCAGCAGCACGGGCTGCTCGATGCTGCGCCAGAGCGGCGCGGCGGTGGAGGCGCTGGTGGCAGCGGTGACGGCGACGGCTAGGGCAGGCAGGAGCGACATTAGGGCTGGGAGCGTCATCAGGCCGCCCTCGGCAGGGGCGCCGGCTGGAAGTTCCGCAGCCGCAGGGCATTGCTCACCACCGACACGGAGCTGAAGGCCATGGCGGCGCCGGCCAGCATCGGGCTCAGCAGCCAGCCGGTGAGGGGGAACAGCACACCGGCGGCGATCGGGATGCCGGCCACGTTGTAGGCGAAGGCGAAGAAAAGGTTCTGGCGGATGTTGGCCATGGTGTGGCGGCTGAGCTCGATCGCCGCCGGCACGCCGGCCAGGTTGCCGGAGATCAGGGTGACGTCGCTGGCGGCGATCGCCACATCGGTGCCGGTGCCCATGGCGAGGCCCACGTCGGCCTGGGCCAGGGCGGGGGCGTCGTTGATGCCGTCACCCACCATCGCCACCGGGCCCTCCCCCTGCTCCTGCAGCCGTTGCACCACCGAGGCCTTGTCGGCGGGACGCACCTCGGCTACCACCCGCTCGATCCCCAGCTGGGCGGCCACCACCTCGGCGGTGCGGCGGGCGTCACCGCTGAGCATCACCACCTGCAGACCCAGCCGCCGCAGCGCCGCCACCGCTGGATTGGCACTGGGTTTGAGCGGATCGGCCACCCCGAAGCAGGCCTCGATCCGCCCGTCCACTACCACGGCCGCCACACTGCAGGCGAGGGCCTCCAGGCGCTCCACCAGGGGCTGAAGGGCTGAAGTGTCGATGCCGAGCTCGGGGAACCAGCGGGGGGTGCCAACCCGCACCTGCTGGCCAGCGATGACCCCCTGCACGCCGCGGCCCGCCACGGCCTCGAAGTCCGCCACCGCCGGCAGATCGCCCGGCTGCAGCTGGTGTGTGGCATAGGCCACGATCGCCTCGGCCAGGGGATGCTCCGAGCGGGATTCCAGTGCGGCCGTCAGGGCCAGCAGGCTGTCAGCAGGCAGCGCGCCACCGTCGAGTCGCTCGAACTGGGTCACCTCCGGCTGGCCCCGGGTGAGGGTGCCGGTCTTGTCGAGCACGATGGTGCGCAGCCTGCCGGCGGTTTCGAGCGCCTCGGCGCTACGGAAGATCAGGCCGTTCTCCGCCCCCTTGCCGGAGGCCACCATGACCGAGGTGGGGGTGGCCAGGCCCAGGGCACAGGGACAGGCGATCACCAGCACGCTCACCAGAAAGAGCATCGCCAGCACCGCATTGCCGCTCACCAGGAACCAGATCACAAAGGCGGCAATGGCCAGGGCGATCACCGCCGGCGCGAACCAGCTCACCACCTGATCGGCCACCCGCTGCACCCGGGTGCTGGAGCTCTGGGCCTGGCGCACCAGCTCCACGATCTGGGCCAGCACCGTGCCTGTCCCCACCCGGCTGACCCGGAAGGTGAAGCTGCCGCTGCGGTTCATCGAGGCGCCGATCACCGCATCGCCCGCCGCCTTGGCCACAGGCGTGGGCTCCCCGGTGAGCATCGATTCCTCCACCCAGGAGCGCCCTTCGCTCACCACCCCATCGGTGGGCAGCTTCTCGCCCGGGCGCACCTGCACCAGATCGCCCACCACCACTTGCGACACGGGGATCTGCACCGGCTGGCCGTGACGCAGCACCCGGGCCGTGGGGGGCTGGAGCTGCAGCAGGCGCCGGATCGCCTCGGAGGTCTGCCCTCGGGCGCGGGCCTCCATCAGGTTGCCCAGCAGCACCATGGTGAGGATCACGGCGGCGGTTTCGTAGTAGACGTCTGCCGGCAGGCCCTCGGCGATCAGCAGCTGGGGGAAGACGGTGCTGAACAGCGAGGTGAGCCAGGCGATGCCGGTGCCGGCTGCCACCAGGGTGTTCATGTCGGCGCTGTGCTGGCGAAAGGCCGAGGCGGCGCCGCTGAAGAAGCCCCGGCCGCACCAGAACAGCACCGGCGTGGTGAGGATCAGCTGGGTCCAGGGGCTGGTGAACCAGCCCGGCAGGAAGGGCAGGCTGTGGACCCCGAGCATGTGGGGCAGGCTTGAGAGCATCACCAGGGCGGTGAGCACCACCGCCACACTCACCTTGCGGCGCAGCTCGGTGCGTTCCCGGGCCAGCTCCCGCTCCATGCCATCGGCCGCGCCGGCTGGATCCTCGGCATGGCAACAGGGAGGGCTGGCGGACGGGGTGCTCATCGCGGGGCTGGAGGAAGGGCTGGGGYCCTGCGGGTGACAGTGCCTTTAACCTATGGGCTCCAGTTGGCTGGAGAGTCAAGGCCCGCGGGGGATGACACGGGCTTCAGGGAGCGGATAGGCCCGGGAGCTCAAAGGCAGACAGCAGAAAAGCCTCCAGGGCTGACTAGAGTCTCCACTGTGATGGAGAGTTTTCTCCCAATGACTGTCGCGCCACCCTCCCCAGTGATCCCGCCGGCAGGCCCTCCCCCTTGGGACATGGACAAACCTGCGGGCATGAAGATCGGCGTCCTGGCGCAACGGAGCGGGCTGCCGGTCAAGACCCTTCGCTACTACGAGGAGCTGGGCCTGCTGCCGGCGGTTGGCCGCAGTGCGGGGGGCTACCGGCTGTTCGCTGAAAGCAGCCTGCGCCGTCTGGAGTTCATCCGGCGGCTCAAGAGCCTTGGCCTGACCCTTGAGGACATCCAGGGCTGTCTGGAGGTGCACGACGCCGGCCAACTCCCGTGTGGCGACATCCAGCGGCAGCTCCAGCGCCAGATCGACCTGGTGGACGAACGCCTGCGGGAGTTGCACCAGTTCCGCACCGAGCTGCGGGGTCTGCTGGGGAACTGGCAGAACGATCCGGCGCCGAACGCCAGCGTGATCTGCCCCAACCTCAAGGTCTGATTGGAAGCCTTGGGACCTAAGCCCGCAGGAGACCAAGGCCCTGGACTCAGGGCGCCGGCGCCCCGCTGAGCTGCTCGATCAAGGTGGCGTTGAGCGCGTTTTCGCAGCCCAGCCACACGATCGGCCCGATGCTGCCGCCCTCGACCGGGCGGGTTGTCTGCTCGCACACCTGGCGCCGGCTGGAGCGCCACGGCTCGAGCAGGGCTCCCTGGCCCAGCAGGCCTTCCAGGCTCACATCGGCCTGGTTGCGCTGCTGCCAGAGGCAGGCCACGATCTCCTGGGTGTTGCCATCGCAGTCGGGGTGGAAGGGAAACGCCTGCCGCTGCCGAAGCGAATCCTGAAGGCTGTTCTGAGTTGCGGGCGCCTCAGCTGGGGAGGTCTTGCCCAGGGGAGAGTCTCCTGAGCGGGCCCCGACCGGAGCCAGGGCTGGCCAGAGCAGCACCGAACTGAGCAGAAGGCAGCAGCGCGGAAGGGAACGGATCACCAAGGCGTGGAGCAGCAAGGCGTGGAGCGGCACTGCGTCGAGCAGCAAGCGGGCGGCGGGAATCGAACCCGCATCATCAGCTTGGAAGGCTGAGGTTTTACCACTAAACTACGCCCGCATCAGTACGTCTGTACTGCTTCTGGCCCTGTCGGGCTCCGCCATTATGGCCTGCGTTCCGCGTCCCCTCCCCTGCAGCCCTTGGCGCCCACCGCAAGCGAAGCGCCAGCCCCACCGGTGCCCCTCACGGATGCCGCGGATCTGCGCGGAGCGGCCCGTCAGCGCCTGCTCTGGGCCTACGGCCTGGGCGACGCCGGCACCGGCATGGCCGCCTCGCTGATCGGCTTTTACCTGTTCATCTTCTACACAGCAGCGGCCGGGCTGCCCTCCTGGATGGCGGGCCTTGTGCTGATGATCGGCCGCCKCTGGGATGCGGTGAACGACCCGGTGGTGGGCTGGCTCAGTGACAAGACCCAGAGCCGCTGGGGACCGCGCATCCCCTGGATCCTCGGCAGTGCCGTGCCCCTGGGCGTGGCGATGGCGGCGATGTGGTGGCTGCCGCCCGGCAACCAGTGGGTGAAGTTCGCGGTGTTCCTGCTGATCTCGATGCTGGCCAACAGCTTCTACACCGGGGTGAACCTGCCCTATGCCGCCCTGGCGGCAGAACTCAGCACGGATGTGTCGCTGCGCACCCGGCTCAACTCCTCACGCTTCACCGGCTCGATCATCGCCAGCCTGGTGGGCATCGTGCTCGGTGGCCTGCTGCTGCGCGACCACCACAACCCCACCAGCTACCTGCAGCTGGGCGTGCTCACCGGCCTGCTGGTCACCAGCTCCACCCTGCTGTGCGGCTGGGGCCTGGCCCCAGCAGCCCGCCACTGCCAGCGGCCACTGCAGCACGCCGGCACCACCCGCCGCCTGCTGAAGCGGGTGCGCGCCAACGGCCGCTTCCTGCGCGTTCTGGGCCTCTACCTGCTGCTCTGGTGCGCCCTGCAGATCATGCAGACCGCTGCTCTCATCTACCTGCCGGTGGTGATCGGTCTGCCGGAGAGCTGGAGCAACTGGATCCTGCTGCCCTTCATGGTGAGCACCCTGGCGGGCCTCTGGGTGTGGACGGCGGTGTGCCATCGCTCCGGGCGGCTGCGGGCCCTCCATCTGGGCACCTGGCTCTGGATCGCCGCCTGCCTCTCCGCCATGGTGTTGCCGGCCATGCAAGCCGGCATCGCCCCCTTGGGCTCCCTGGCCAACGGTCTGCGCCTGGCGGCGTTGCTGGCCACGATCATGGTGGCTGGCCTCGGCGCCTCGACGGCCTACCTGATCCCCTGGGCGCTCCTACCCGATGCCATCGACGCTGATCCTGAAAAACCCGCCGGCCAGTACAGCGCCTGGATGGTGCTGGCCCAGAAGATCTGCATCAGTCTGGCCCTGTTCTTCTTCGGCAACATGATGAGCCTGAGTGGCTACCAGGCGGTGCGCGATGCCCTTCAGCCCGCCAGTGCGCTGGTGGCGATCCGACTCTGCATGGGCCTGATCCCAGCGGTGCTGGTGGTGCTGGGGCTGGTGGTGATGCGTCGCTGGCCCGAGCGGCTTCCTCTTCAGCCATGACCCGTGCTTCTGCCCTGGTGCGTTCTCTGCGGCTGACCCGTTCGCCTGGGTTGCCCAGCTGGCTGCGGGCCCCGCGTTGGCTGCGGCGGCTGGCGGTGAGCGGCCTGATCGGGGGCCAGGCGGTCAGCGCCATCGCCCGCGGCCGCATCGGCGTCAACGACCTGATGAACGAGCTGCTGGAAGCCGGCCCCGGCAGCTTCCTGATCGTGGTGATCACAGCCCTGGCCGCCGGCACCGTGTTCAACATCCAGGTGGTGGCCGAACTCTCCAAGCAGGGTGCCAACGCCGCTGTAGGGGGCCTGCTGGCCCTGGGCCTCTCCCGGGAGATTGCGCCCCTGCTCACCGCCACCCTGCTCACCGGCAAGGTGGCCACCGCCTACGCCGCCCAGCTGGGCACCATGAAGGTGACCGAGCAGATTGATGCGATCACCATGCTGCGCACCGACCCGGTGCAGTACCTGGTGGTACCGAGGGTGCTGGCGATGGTGGTGATGGCGCCGGTGCAGTGCCTGCTGTTCTTCGGGGTGGGGATCTGGTCAGGGCAAGTGAGCAGTTCCTTGCTGTACAACATCCCCCCCAGCGTGTATTGGAACTCGGTGCGCACCTGGATGCAGCCGGAGGATCTGCCGTTGATGCTGGTGAAGGCCCTGGTGTTCGGGCTGCAGATCGCCGTGATTTCCTGCGGCTGGGGCCTCACCACCAGGGGCGGCCCCAAGGAGGTGGGCACCACCACCACCGGCGCCGTGGTGATGATCCTGGTCACGGTGGCGCTGATGGACGGCGTGCTCACCTCAGTKCTCTTTGGATGACCCCGCCTCGGATGACCCCGCCATGACGACTCCCCCTTCTGCGGCCTCGGCCCCAGCTCCAGAGCCTGAAGCCACGAGCCTGCCGCGCCATTACGGCGTGGCCGTGGGGGTGCTGGTGCTGGCGCTGGGCTGCCTGGCGCTGCTGCCCCTCTGGGGTGGGGCCCTGTGGC
>NZ_JADEWP010000093.1:0-9400 GCF_015207535.1 Cyanobium sp. LEGE 06143
CCCGCGGGCCTGCAGCTGCAGGCCCATCCCTCCCTGCTGGAGCGGCTGCCGGGCCCCAGCCGCTGGGGCGACCATGCCTACCGCCCGGTGCTGGGGCGCCAGGGCCGTAACCTCACTCGCGAGCACCGGTTGCTGCTGGCTCTGTGGGGACGGCTGCTGGCCGAGTACCAGCGAGCCCCTGTGTCTCAGGCCCTGGTGGTGGCGGGCTCGGGCCGGAACCTGCAGCGAGACACCCTCAGCCTCAGCGCTGGCCTGCAGCACCAGCTCGATGACGCCCTTGTGCGCCTCGCCGAAACCATGGAGAGCCCAGAGCCACCGCCCCTGGTGGCCGACCGCAAGAAGTGTGTGCTCTGCAGCTGGCGCGGCCAGTGCGATCAGGAGGCGGCGGCCGAGGGCCATCTCAGCGAGGTGAGCGGCATCGGCGGCAAGCGGCGCGAGATGCTGCTGGGGCTGGGCATCACTAATCTCAAGGAGCTGGCGGCCGCCGATCCGGCCTGGCTGGGGGAGGCCCTGGCCGTGCACGGCGAGCAGCATCGCCACAACGCCGCGGTGCTGGTGGCCCAGGCCCGGGTGCAGGCGCTGGGGCGGCCTGAGCGGCTGGAGCCTGAGCCCCCTGCGGCCGAGGGGGCAGGCGGCCTCGATCCGCTGCCCGAACTGCGCCACTGCCCCGGCGTGCTGCTCTATGACATCGAATCGGATCCCGATGCCCGCGACGACTTCCTGCACGGGTTCGTGATCGTGCCCCGCGGCGCCGACGGCGCCTGGCCGGCAGGCCCTGTGCCCGCCCAGGGCAGCTGGCGCTATCAGCCCCTGCTGGCCCTGTATGACCACGGCGAGGCCCTGCTGTGGCAGCGGCTGCGGCGGCTGCTCGGGCGCTACCCGGCCTGGCCGCTGCTCCACTACGGCGAAACCGAGTCGATCGCCCTGCTGCGCCTGGCCCGGCGCCAGGGGGCTGGGGAGGCCGAACTCACGGCTCTGCGGCAGCGGCTGGTGGACGTGCATGCCAGGGTGCGGCGCCACTGGCGCCTGCCGGTGAACAGCTACGGCTTGAAGGCCGTGGCCAGCTGGCTCGGCTTTCGCTGGAGCCAGAGCGGCGTGGATGGCGCCCGCTGTCTGCTGTGGTGGCGCCAGTGGCGCCGCGACGGCGGCAGCCAGCGCCTGCAGCGGATCTTCACCTACAACCGCGACGACAACCTGGCCACCTGGGCGGTGGTGCGCTGGCTGCTCGACGGCCCAGGCTGACTCAGCTGGCCCCGGAGCCAGCTCCTACCGGCGGGGCCATGAACCCAGCCGGGGTGGACATCTGCACGCAGGGTCCGTCAGGGCCAAGCCGCAGTTCGCCGGCGGCGAGGGCCTGGCGCCGCACCAGGGCCAGGCCGATCCAGGCGCCCGAAGCGAGCTGCAGGGCGGAGGTGACGCTGCCGCAGCGTCCGCCATCGGATTCCTCGGCACTGAGCAGCACCGCGCCGATCGGAGCTGCCGCCAGTGGCGTTGGCTGCTCCGCCCCGGAGCCCTCCGCAGGCTGGGGCAGATGCCAGCGGCGCAGCTGTTGTTTGACGCCGTCGTAGGTGGCCAGCTTGGCCAGGGTTTCCTGGCCCACATAGCAGCCCTTCGAGAGGCTCACCCGATCCGCCAGGCCCAGCTCAAACGGGTTGGTGCCGGCGTTGAGTTCCGCCGGTTCGGCCGGCAGGCCCTGCTGCAGCCGCCAGCGCTCCTGCTCGTCGGCGCCCAGGGGCGGCAGGGCCTCCAGTTCCGCGGGCAGAGCCGTGAGCTGGTGGAGCAGCCAGCCTGGCCCCAGCCGCCAGCCCTGATCCGCGGGCAGGGCCTGCCACTGCAGCGCTGCTGGCGGGCCGGCCGGGGTGGGTGTGGCGACGGCGGGGCTGAGCTGGGGGAGTGGCGTCAACAGCCAGGCGGGCTGCAACGCGCCCAGCTCCACCTGATCGGCGGGGAAGAGCACCTGGTCGAGACCGGCGCGGACGGCGGCGGCATCCCCGTGGGTGATCACCAGCCAGGCGCCCTCGCGCTCCACGAGCACCTCCGCCAGGGCCCGCATGCGGCCGGTGGGGGAAATGCAGCAGGTGCGGATCCAGGCCCCCGCTGGGGCGCGTTCCAGATCAGCGCTGGTCTGTCCGTGCAGAAACCGCAGGGTGTCGGGCCCGCGCAGGTGCAGCAGGGTCACGGCTTGCTGCAGCCGTGCCGCGGGGGCGGGTTGCCAGGTCCAGGGATCGTGCATGGCGGAGTTCAGGGCAGAGCGCTGGCCGTGGCCGCCAGCTCGTCGAGCAGAAACAGGCTGCGCAGCTCCAGGCCGGCGGCCGTCATGGCCTCAAGGCCACCCTCCTGCCGGTCCACGATGGTCACCACCCGCTCCACCGCATAGCCCGCCTGCCGGAGCTGGTTCACCGCCAGGAGTGAGGAGCCGCCTGTCGTCACCACGTCCTCCAGCACGGTGATCCGGTTGCCGGCCGCCGGCAGGGGAMCCTCCAGCCAGGCGCCCGTGCCATGGCCCTTGGCCTGTTTGCGCACGATCAGGGCTGCCAGGTCCCGGCCCTCCAGGGCCGCCCGCAGGGCCACGGCGCTCACGAGGGGATCCGCCCCCAGGGTGAGTCCGGCCACGGCCGCCGCCTCGGCTTCCACCTCGGCCAGCAGCAGCGATCCGAGCAGGGCCAGCCCCACGCCGCTGAGGCTCACGGGCTTGCAGTTCACGTAGTGATCGCTGCTGCGACCCGAGGCCAGGGTGAAACTGCCGCGCCTGTAGGCCTGGCGGGCCAGGCGCTGCAGCAGTTCCTGCCGCATGGCCGACGGCGTTGCGGACGGGGCCAGACAGGTGGGGGGAGAGGGCAAGAGCACGGCTTGGCGATGAACAGGCGGTTCGCTGTGGAAGCAACGAATCTCGGTGGGTAGTCTGCGTTGTAACTGGCATGGGCATGTAAATGAATGCGCGCGCAAGGCTGGTGATCCAACTTCGGGGTGGACGGCTAGGTTCCGACCACCTCAGTGCGCCTGCTGGACGGGCCGTATCCGCCGGACTGGCCGCTTCGCTGGGCCTGCTGGCTGGCGTTCTGGTGGGGGCAGGGCCAACCCAGGCCGGCCCGATGATCTGCACCACCACCCTGGAGGCTCCTCTCGACCAGCCCTCCAGGCCAGGCCTTCCCTCGGCTCCGGTTGAAGTCACCCGTTGCAACGCCCTGCAGACGGTGCCTGATCTGGTGCAACGGCGCTACTACAGCTACACCGCCCCCTTCGCCCAGGCCGTGAGCCTCGGCAATCAGATCACTGAGCTTTTCGGCATCGCCATGGGCGGTGGTGATGGCACCCGGGTGATGGGCCTGGGCTTTTCCGACCAGGCGATCGTCTGGGACAGCACGGCGATCGAAAACACCTTCCGGGCCCTGCACGAGCGTCAGAGCGACCCCATGCCCCTGCGTACGGCGGATGKCTCGAGTGGCTTCAACGGCCACCTCGGCTCCGAGCAGGCCCTGCCCACCGCATGGCAGGACCCCGGCCCAACCTGGTCGCCGCCGCCGCCGGTTCGTGGTCTCTGGTGAGSCCGGTTGGCAGCGAACGATCCACCGTCTCAAGCCACTCCCCGGGGGCCTAGCAATCTGGTGAATGCAGCGGGCTCATAATCCGCCTTAGGCGAGTTCGATCCTCGCGACCCCCATCATGGCTGGCGACCTACGCCGGCGACAGGCCTTAGCATCAGCAGACGACACCCCCCCAGGACGCCCTCTCCGCGTGCCCCACCCGCTGTTTCCTCCGCCTCGGCCGGCCCGGCTGCACGCCTGGTGATCCTGCTGCTTGCCCTGMCCKTTCTGCTGCTGCTGCAGGCCTTCTTCTCGGCCGGCGAGCTGGCGGTGATCAAGCTCCGCCCCAGCCGTGTGAGCCAGCTGCTCGAGAGTGGCGAACCCGGGGCCAGGGCCGTGGCCGCGCTGCAGCGGCGGCTGCGGCGGGTGCTGGTGGCCACCCAGCTCGGCGCCGTGCTCGCCCTGGTGGCGATCGGCTGGGCTGGCCGCGCGGTGGCCGATCGGTTCACCGAGGCCTTGACGGCCCTCGGGCTCCCCCCCGCCTGGCTGGATGGGGGCGTGTTTCTGACCTTGGTGCTGGGGGCCACCGTGCTCGGCGGCCTGGCTCCCAAGGCCTGGGTGCTGCACAGCCCCGAGAGTTCGGCCCTGCGCCTCTCGCCCCTGCTGGTGGCGGTGAGCAGGATCCTCGCCCCGGTGATCGGCCTGATCGAGCGGATCTCGGCCATCGTGCTGCGGCTGCTGGGCCTGCCCCGCAACTGGGATGAGCTGGTGCCGATGCTGTCCGCCGGTGAGCTGGAAACCCTGATCGAATCGGGCAGTGTCACCGGGCTGATGCCCGATGAGCGCAACATCCTCGAAGGTGTGTTTTCCCTGCGCGACACCCTGGTGCGGGAGGTGATGGTGCCCCGCTCCGGCATGGTCACCCTCCCCATCGACGTGACCTTCGCGGAGCTGATGCGGGCGGTGCATGACACAGCCCACGCCCGCTTCCCCGTGCTGGGCAGCTCCCTCGATGATGTGAAGGGTCTGCTGGATCTGCGGCGCCTGGCCGATCCGATCGCCCGTGGATTGCTCAGTCCCGACACTCCCCTGGCCCCCTTCGTGGTGCCGGTGGCCCAGGTGCAGGAGAGCACCCCCCTGGCCGAGCTGCTGCCCCTGATCCGCAGCGGCCAGCCGCTGCTGGTGGTGGTGGATGAGCACGGCGGCACCGAGGGCCTGGTCACCGTGGCTGACCTCACCAGCGAGATCGTCGGAGATGACGACGACCCCCGAGAGCGGCTCGACGAGTTGCAGCAGCTCAGGGAAGGCTGCTGGTTGGCGGTGGGGGATCTCGAGATCGTGGAACTGAACCGGCAGTTGCCCGTCCCCCTGCCTGAGGCGGAGGGCCACCACACCCTGGCGGGCTTCCTCCTGGAGCGGCTGCAGCACATCCCCGCCGCTGGCGAGAGCCTGCGCTGGAAGGGCTACCACTTCCGCATCCTGGCCATGGAGGGTCCGCGGATCGCCCAGGTGGAGATCGAGCGGCGCCCCGACAGCAGCCCAGTGGCGCCAGCCCAGGAGGCCGATGGCTCAGAGCGGCAGCAGGGGAGCGGCGATCATTGATAATTCACGCGGTTTGCACGCCCCTGCCATGAACCCTGTGCGCGTGGGTGTCATCGGCATCGGCAACATGGGCTGGCACCACGCCCGGGTGCTGAGCCTGATCAAGGATGCCCACCTGGTGGGGGTGGCCGACCCGGATCCCCGCCGCGGCGCCCTGGCCACCGACCAGTTCGGCTGTCCCTGGCATGCCGGCTTCGAGCAGCTCCTGCCCCTGGTGGATGCGGTCTGCATCGCCGTGCCCACCCTGCAGCACCACGCCGTGGGGATGCGCTGCCTGGAGGCCGGCAAGCACGTGCTGATCGAGAAGCCGATCGCCGCCAGCCGCGAGGAGGCCGCTGCCCTGATCCAGGCTGCCGAGGCCGCGGGTGTGCTGCTTCAGGTTGGCCACATCGAGCGCTTCAATCCCGCCTTCCGCGAACTGATGAAGGTGGTGGCCAGCGAGGAGGTGGTGGTGCTGGAGGCCCGGCGCCACAGCCCCCACCCCGACCGGGCCAACGACGTGTCCGTGGTGCTGGACCTGATGATCCACGACATCGACCTGGTGCTGGAGCTGGCCGGTGCGCCCGTGGTGCGCCTGGCGGCGGCAGGGGGGCGCTCCGCCGAGGGCCCGATCGACTACGTCAACGCCACCCTGGCCTTCGCCAACGGGGTGGTGGCCAGCCTCACCGCCAGCAAGATGGCCCACCGCAAGATCCGCAGCCTCAGCGCCCACTGCCGCTCCTCCCTGGTGGAGACCGACTTCCTCAACCGCACCCTGCACATTCACCGCCGTGCCCATGAGACCGTGAGCGCCGAGCACGGTGAGCTCGTGTACCGCTCCGATGGTGTGATCGAGGAGGTGAGCACCACCTCGATCGAGCCGCTCTACGCCGAACTCGAGCACTTTCTGCAGTGCGTGAGGGGCCGTGAGGTGCCGGCGGTGGATGGTCTGCAGGCGTCGCGGGCGCTGCTGCTGGCCGATCTGATCGAGGACTGCGTCGAGCAGCCCAGCCTCTCGATGACCCTGGAGCAGCCGATCTGAACCGCCTGCTCAGGCCTCCAGGGTGAGCTGGCGCAGAGCTTCGAGCTGCCAGGCGCGGCAGTCGGCTGGAGAGGCCTGGTAGAAGGCCTCCCAGGCTCCGGCCTTGAACTGGCCGTAGTCCTCGGGTGGCACCTCCGGATGGCGCTGTTGCCAGCCGACCCGCACGGCATGGCCGATCACCACGTCGAGGGCGAGGTCGTCGTCGAAACGCACCTGGGGGTTCGCCCCCACGAAGGCCATCAGGGTCATCAGGGTTTCGGTGCAGAGCTGCCGGTATTCCGGGGCCTCGATCTTGCTGAGCAGGTGCTCGATCAGGGCGGCGAAGTTCTTCTCCCCGGGCGTTTTCTCACTCAGCAACGGCCCGCTGGCCAGGCGGTTGCGGCGCTCCAGCTTGTCGCCGATCACGATGCCGCGGCAGTGGTGCAGCAACTCCCAGACACCGGCATAGAAGTGGCGTGGTACCTGGCTGAGGGCCCCCAGGCGGATGCGGTGCTGCAGCCAGTTTCCGGCCTTGGGCAGCTCCTCCAGCGGTGGCGGCACACTCCAGCGCACCCGCCCGCTCAGGTGCAGCTGCTCCTTGCGCATCAGCGAGGCCTTGGCGTGCTCCACATCGGCCAGCAGGGTCTGCAGCCGCCGCCGCACGGCGTGGGGTGGCTGGGCGCAGAGGGCCTCGAAGGCCTCGCTGGGGCTGAGGTCGGCCTCGGCGGCCAGCTCACTGGTGAGCAGCAGCACCAGCTGGCCGAGCTGCAGGGTGAGGCTGCCGCTGAGCAGCCGGGGCTCGTGGCGGGCCAGGCCGTCGAGGGCCAGCAACAGTTCCTGCTGCAGCATCCACTCGCGGCTGTCCTCACCACTGAAGCGCCGGATCATCGCCGCGATCGCGGCGCTGCCCTGGGGCTCACTCAGCAGCGAATCGCCGGTGTAGTTGCGGCCCACCACCACCTGGCGCTGCCGCACCAGCAGGTCCGTGAGGGCATCCTCCAGCTGGGGGTGCACCAGCTCCAGCCAGCCGGCCGTGCGGCGCACCACGTCCCAGTCGGCCTCCACCAGGGCCCGGTGATACACCACCTCCAGCAGCCTGCGCACGGCCACCGGCTCGCTGCCTTGCGGTCCGTGCAGCTGCGCCCCCAGCCCGAGACGGCGCACCAGCTGTTCCAGCACCTCCGCCTGCTCCTCGAGGGAGGTGCTCTGCCAGAGCCGCTCGCCCAGCTCGCCGATGGAGAGATCGTCGCGTTCGAGGTCCTGTTCCTCTGCGGCCGAGAGCGGTGCCTGGCGCCGGCTGGCCTGCAGCGGCAGGTCCGCCGCTGGCTCAGGGCCTGCCGCTGCGGCGCCCGTGGCCGCCTCGGCGGGCAACGACACCCAGTGGGCCTGGTCGGCCAGGTCCTCAAGCCGGGCCAGCTGCACCGGCACGCCCCCCACTTCTCCTGCCTGCAGCTGGGCCCCCAGGGCCAGAAACGCCTCCGGCTCCCGCCCGAAGACGGCCTCGGCCACGGGGATCAGCAGCAGTGGGGCGCCCGTGCCGCGCCACTGGCGCTGCAGCATGCGCAGCTCGGCCTGCACTGTGTCGACCAGCTGCTCGGCATCGTCGGCCAGGTAGAAGGTGCCCTCCTCCAGTACGGCCGGCACGAAGGCCAGGGCATCCTCTTCGCCCGCTGCGCCTGGCCGTGGGCAGCGGTAGAGCCGGGCCGTGGCGAGGGTTTCCATCCGCACGGGGGGGTGCCCGGTGAGGCCCAGGCGGGCGTTGGCCCCCACCTGAGCCAGGCGCCTGCCAAGGGCCGACGATCCCTGGACCGCGATCCGGCTGGCTTGCTCAGCCGCCCCGCCGCTGCTGGGCAGGCCGTGCTGCGCCAGCACAGCGGCCACGGAAGCGCTGCCGGGCACCAGGGCCACCAGCACCTGCTCCGCTCCTGCCGGTTCCGGCCTGCGGCGGCCGCAGGGGTCGAGGTCGGCGGGGGTGATCAGCCCCGCCAGCAGCAGGTCCCCCAGCCAGGTGAGGCTCTGGGTCCAGAGCAGCGGCACGTTGGCGTTCGGCTGGCGCGGCTGGCTGCCCGGCTGGCGCCGCTCCCGCTCCACGGCCTCCGCTCGCACCAGGTAGAGCTCCGGCAGCAGCGGCACGTCGCCCTGCAGCACGCTCACGCTGGCCAGGCGGCCGCGCCACTGGCGGGCCTCGCTCCAGCGCTCCTCGCAGCAGGCCGTGACCAGCTCGTAGGCCCAGAACAGCGGCCATTCGCACTCGATGTGCTCGAACTGGGCCAGCTCCTCGCGCTCGTAGTGGAGGCGGGTGTGGTCTTCCACCACCGTCTGGTGACCGTCACGGCGGAAGCGCTTGTAGCCGTAGGCGCCGCCCAGCTCGGCGCGGATCTTGTTGCGGGTGCGCTCGGCCAGCTCGCGGTCTTCCACGGCCCAGGCGGGGTAGCCGATCACGGCCAGACAGGCGGCATCGGCCTCCTTGCTGCCGGATTCCCGCGGCAGCATGCCATCGAGGGCCCGGCGCAGGCGCACGATGGCGTCGTGGGGGATCACCAGGCAGCAGCTGCCGTCGCCGTGGGGCCCGTAGAGGTCGAGGTCGTCGAGGGCTTCAAGGGCCGCCTTCACCAGTCCGATCGAGCTGGCATTGCGCTCCGGCAGGCCGTGGTTGCCCTTGTCGCCGCGCTCCCAGATGCCGTAGTCGGCCACCCGGTAGGCCCGGGCCACGTAGTACACCAGGTTCTGCACGAAATCTCTCTCGTGGCTGCTGCGCACCACCACGAGGCCGCTGCGGGTGAGTTGGGCGAGCTGCAGCAGGAACAGGGCGGTGGCGTCGAGTTGCAGGTGGCCCCAGCCGTCGTCAGGCACCACGAGGGAGCCGCTGCTGGTGTCGAACTTGGCGTGCAGGGCGTCGCGGCGGTCGAGGCTGTGCTTGAAGCGCTCCACCTTGGTGGCCTGACGCTCCATGGCATTGAGCAGGCCCCGCATCAGCAGCAGCACCCGCTGCTCGAGCTCGAAGGCCCGCCGGCAGGGACCGCGCAGCCTCCGGTGGGCCAGGGCCAGCCCCCACACGCACTGGATCGAGTACACGCCATCGCGCACCCAGGCATCGCCGTAGTTGCCGTGCACGGTGTTGGCGGTGCTGGCCGGCAGCAGCCCGCTAATCGGGTCCTGCCGGTTGAGCACCACCGCAGAGATCTGCTGGTCCAGCTCCGCCAGCAGCTCGGCGGCAGGCTGGTCAACCATCGCCACCGGACTGGGCGGCTTGGGGGCCATCTCGGACTGGGGC
>NZ_JADEWP010000099.1:0-9235 GCF_015207535.1 Cyanobium sp. LEGE 06143
GCCATACCCCATGCCCCTGCAGCGCGAACTGATGGCTCTGACCTGGCCCGCGCTGCAGCGGGCGGGGGCTCGCAAGGGCAGCACCGTGGTCTGGCCCTGGGGCGCTGTGGAGCAGCACGGCCCCCAGCTGCCCCTCGGCACCGATGCCGTCTTCGCTGAGCGCCTGGTGGAGGCGGTGCTGGCCCGGCTGCCGGACGATCGGCCGATCTGGCGGCTGCCGCTCCAGTCCCTGGGGTTCTCGCCGGAGCACCTCGGCTTCCCCGGCACCCTGAGCCTGCCGGCCAGCCTCGTGGTGGAGCTGGTGCAGGGCATCGGCCAGCAACTCGCTGCTGCCGGATTCCGCAGGCTCGTGCTGCTGAACGGCCACGGCGGCCAGATCGCCCTGCTGCAGGCGGCAGCGCGGCAATTGCGGGCCGCCGCGCCCCAGATGGCCGTGTTGCCCTGCTTCCTGTGGAGCGGGCCGGAGGGGCTGGGCCCGCTGTTGCCCCAGGCCGAACGGCTGCAGGGCCTCCATGCCGGTCTGGCGGAAACCAGCCTGATGCTGCATCTCGCCCCCGAACTGGTGGGACCCGATCGCCCCCGCGATGGCGTGGATGGACCGGCGCCCCCCGAGGGCTGGAGCCTGGAGGGGGCGGCACCCTGCGCCTGGCTGAGCCACGACCTCACCGGCAGCGGCGTGATCGGTGACAGCCAGGGGGCCACGGCGGCCCTGGGGGCCGACCTGTTCGAGCGCCTGGTGGACGGGTGGACGCGCCGGCTGGAGTCCCTGCTGGCCAGCGACTGGCCGCCCGTTCCCCCGCAGAGGCAACAGGCGGGGGCCTGAGCCGGGCGGCCCCGGGGTGGCTGTTCGGACAACCGCTGGGCCCAGTTCCACCCAAGGTGGTTACAGTCTGGCGATTGCTTGACCTGCGGCCCCTATGGCATCCGTCGCCCACCCTGCTGTCATCGAAACCACCAGTGCCGCCGGCAGCGGCCAGGCTCCGGCCGACGGTCTGCCGGATTTCGCCAGCTCCACCTACAAGGACGCCTACAGCCGCATCAATGCCATCGTGATCGAGGGTGAGCAGGAAGCCCACGACAACTACATCTCCCTGGGCACCCTGATTCCTGACCAGGCCGATGAGCTGGCCAAACTGGCCCGCATGGAGCTGAAGCACATGAGGGGCTTCACCGCCTGTGCCAACAACCTGAGCGTCACGGCGGACATGCCGTTCGCCAAGGAATTCTTCTCCCCGCTGCACAGCAACTTCCAGAAGGCCCTGGCGGAAGGCAAGGTCACCACCTGTCTGCTGATTCAGGCCATCCTGATCGAAGCCTTCGCCATTTCGGCCTACCACATCTACATCCCGGTGGCTGACCCCTTCGCCCGCCGCATCACCGAGGGGGTGGTCAAGGATGAGTACACCCACCTCAACTACGGCCAGGAGTGGCTCAAGGCCAATCTGGACACTGTGCGCGAGGAGCTCGAGCAGGCCAACCGGGAGAATCTGCCTCTGGTGCGCAAGATGCTCGATCAGGTGGCCGATGACGCCGCCGTACTGCTGATGGACAAGGAAGATCTGATGGCCGATTTCCTCAGTTCCTACCAGGAAGCCCTGATGGACATCGGCTTCACCGGCCGCGAAATTGCCAAGCTGGCCGCTGCTGCTCTGGTCGGCTGACGCGCTGCCCCACACCCCCCATGGGAGGATGTAGCGTCCGCGACATCCTCCATCTCTGCGCATGTTCGGCCTCATCGGGCACTCCACCAGCTTTGAGGAGGCCAGGGCCAAGGCTCGCTCCCTTGGATTTGACGAGTTCGCCGATGGGGACCTCGACATGTGGTGTTCAGCGCCTCCCCAGCTCGTCGAGCACGTGGAGGTGACCAGTCGAACGGGCAAGGTGATCAAGGGCGCCTACATCGATTCGGTGTTCGTGCCAGAGATGTTGCGTCGTTTCAAGACGGCCAAGCGCAAGGTGCTCAAGGCCATGGAGCTGGTGCAACGCTCCGGCATTGACATCACGGCCCTCGGTGGTTTCACATCCATCATTTTCGAAGATCTGAATCTGCTGCGTGAAGAACGCATCAGCGCCGTTCAGCTCGACTGGCAGCGCTTCACCACCGGCAACACCCACACAGCCTGGGTGATCTGCCAGCAGGTGGAACGCAACGCCCCGAAACTGGGCATTGACCTGGCCAGGGCCAAGGTGGCCGTGGTGGGCGCCAGCGGCGACATCGGCAGTGCCGTCTGTCGCTGGCTGCAGCGCACGGGCGTTGGCGAGCTGCTGCTGGTGGCCAGGCGGCCCCAGCCCCTGGTGGCGCTGCAGGAGAGCCTGGGGGAAGGCAGGATCCTTCCCCTGGAGGAGGCCCTGCCGGAGGCCGACGTGGTGGTCTGGGTGGCTAGCCTGCCCCAGAGCCTAACCATCGACACGGACAGCCTCAAGCGTCCCTGCCTGATGATCGACGGCGGTTACCCCAAGAACCTCGACACCAAGGCCGCCGCCGCCGGCATCCACGTGCTCAAGGGAGGCATCGTGGAGTTCTGGCAGGACATCGGCTGGCAGATGATGGAGCTGGCCGAGATGGCGGTGCCGGAGCGGCAGATGTTTGCCTGCTTCGCCGAGGCCATGCTGCTCGACTTCGAGGACATCCACACCAACTTCAGTTGGGGGCGCAACAACATCAACCTGGCCGCCATGGACCTGATCGGCGAGGCCTCCCTACGCCACGGCTTCCAATCCCTGGGCCTGGAGCCTGCCAGCTCCTCGTCGCCCGCCCTTTCGATCGCCTGACCAGGGCGTTCATCCTCCCCGTTCCCCAGCCACCCCATGGCACGCCGCGCTCTGCTCGAATTCGAGAAACCTCTGGTGGAACTGGAGGATCAGATCGAGCAGATCCGCCAGCTGGCCCGCGATTCGGAGGTGGATGTGAGCCAGCAGCTGCTGCAGCTGGAAACCCTGGCCACCAGACGCCGCAAGGAGATCTTCGACGGCCTCAGTGCCGCCCAGAAGATCCAGGTGGCCCGTCMCYYCYRGYGGCCCAGCACGCTCGACTACATCCAGCTGATCACTGACAGCTTCCTGGAGCTTCATGGCGACCGCCGTGGCTCCGACGACCAGGCGCTGGTGGGCGGTGTGGGCCGGGTGAACGGCATCAGCGTGATGCTGCTGGGCCACCAGAAGGGACGGGACACCAAGGAGAACGTGGCCCGCAACTTCGGCATGGCCTCCCCCGGTGGCTATCGCAAGGCGATGCGCCTGATGGAGCATGCCGACCGCTTCCGACTGCCGATCCTCAGCTTCATCGACACCCCTGGCGCCTATGCCGGTGTGCTGGCTGAGGAACAGGGCCAGGGCGAGGCGATTGCCGTGAACCTGCGCGAGATGTTCCGGCTGCGGGTGCCGATCCTGGCCACGGTGATCGGGGAGGGGGGATCCGGCGGTGCGCTCGGCATCGGCGTGGCCGATCGGCTGCTGATGTTTGAGCACAGCGTCTACACCGTGGCGTCCCCGGAGGCCTGCGCCTCTATCCTGTGGCGCGACGCCGGCAAGGCTCCCGAGGCCGCTGAGGCCCTGAAGATCACCGGATCAGATCTGCTCAGGCTCGGAATTGTGGATCAGGTGTTATCGGAACCCTCCGGCGGCAACCACTGGGCGCCCCTGCAGGCAGCCGACACGCTCAAGGCCGCCCTGCTCGATCACCTCGGCCAGCTGAGCAGCCTGGACGCAGCCGCTCTGCAGCAGACGCGCTACGAGAAGTTTCGCCGCATGGGCCAGGTGCTGGAATCAGGTGCCCCAGAGCGCTCGCTCAGCTCTTAAGGTTTGAGTTAATCGCCTGGAAGGTCCTCACCGAGGTCCTCGGTCTCCAACCTTCCGAGCCGTCGTCGCCCCGCCCCCCTTGCCCACAGTTCTGATCACAGGCTCGTCCCGAGGGATTGGGGCTGCAGCAGCTCGGCGGTTTGCGGCAGCAGGTTTCGATCTGCTGCTGCTGGCTCGCGACGGCCAGGCCCTGGCTGAGCAGGCGGCTGAGCTGGCTGCCCTGGGGCAGCGGGTAGAGGTCGAGCCCATCGATCTCGGCCAGCCCGAGCGCGTGGCAGCGGGCCTGGCGGATCTCTGCTCCCGGGGACTCGAACCGGATGTGGTGATCAACAATGCGGGCATGGCCTGCACCGGGGCTCTGACCACCATGGCCCTGGCCCAGTGGCAGCAGCTTCTGCAGCTCAATCTCACGGCGGTGTTCCAGGTCTGCCAGTGCCTGGTGCCTCGACTGCGGGCCCGGGGAGGGGGATTGATCATCAACGTGAGCAGCCATGCCGCGCATCAGGCTTTCCGCGACTGGGGCGCCTATTGCGTCAGCAAGGCGGCCCTGGCTTCGCTCAGCCGCTGCCTGGCTGTCGAAGAGCGTGAACACGGCATTCGCGTCAGCACGCTCACCTTGGGTGCGGTGAATACTCCCCTCTGGGACAGTGAAACCGTCCACAGTTCATTCGATCGCCATGCCATGCTTGATTCCGAGCGGGCCGCAGACGCCCTGCTGTACCTGGCCCAACAGCCCGCCACCCAGGTGGTGGACGATCTGACCCTTATGCCGGCCGCCGGCGCGCTCTGAACTCCTATGACGTCCACGTTCCCTTCCAGTATCAGTGCCAGCGGCTCGGCACCGAACACCACTCCCATGCCGATTTCCCTGCGGATTCGGGATCGTCTCGAGAAGGAGGGCGTGGCGTTCTTCGCCAACGACAACATCGCCAACCACCTCCAGGATGGTGAGCTCGATCAGCTCGAGATCGAAGTGGCAGGCAAGGTGCGCGAACTGCTGCGCAGCCTCGTGATCGATATCGACAACGACCACAACACCGAGGAAACCGCCGAGCGCGTAGCGCGGATGTACCTGCACGAGGTGTTCAAGGGTCGCTATCACCACCAGCCCAAGATCGCCAGCTTCCCCAACGTGAAGAAGCTGGATGAGATCTACACCGTTGGCCCCATTTCAGTGCGATCGGCCTGCTCCCACCACCTGGTGCCGATTCTCGGCAACTGCTGGATCGGGATCAAGCCCGGCGATCAGGTGATCGGCCTGTCCAAATTCTCCCGCGTGGCCGACTGGGTGTTCTCCAGGCCGCACATCCAGGAAGAAGCCGTGATGATCCTGGCTGATGAAATCGAGCGCCTCTGCAAGCCCCAGGGGCTGGCGATTCTGGTGAAGGCCCAGCATTACTGCATGAAGTGGCGTGGGGTCAAAGAACCCCAGACCAGCATGGTGAACTCCATTGTCCGCGGAGATTTCCGCCATGACCCGAGCCTCAAGGCGGAATTCTTTGAGCTCGTGAAACAGCAGGAAGCCGTTCTCTCGACCTGAGCCTGAGCCGCAAGGCCTCTCAGCTGAGGCCGTGCTCAGGGTCGAATCGGCCCCACCGGCGGGCTGGCCTGCCGGCGGCTAGCTGGCTTCGCCCTCGATTCAGAACGGCCAGCCCCGCCATCCACGCTGATCACGAGCATCACCTCCCGGCCCACATCCTCAGCCTGGAGCCGATAGGTGGGGCCTGCGGCCGTGCTGATCAACAGCCAGGTGCCGTCATCCGGCGCCAGGCGATACCAGTGGTAGGCCGAAGCGGGCAGGGCCGCCAGGGCATCAGCATCGGCCACCGCCTGGAGCAGGGCTCCCTCGCTGGCCTCGCCCGCCAGTTCCAGGGATTCCAGGCCCTTGATGCTCTGTTCCACCGCATCCTCCTGGCTGATGGTGCCGGCGATCTGCTGGCGCAGAGCCCGGATCTGGGCCTCGGGATCGGCGCTGACCCCAGGCACACAGGAGAGTTGCCCATCGAGGAGCTGGCATCCCACCAGGTCCTGGGCCTGGCTGGGCATGCCGCTCAGCACCAGCAGCGCGGCGAGGCCGGCCTGGCGCAACGCTTGCGGAGACAGCATGGGCTTGGTCGTGATGGGCCCCAATCCTGACGGGTCACAGGATCGTGGCGCTCCGACCCGCCTCAAGGCGCCGCAGGGCGACCCCGCACGGCGCTCACCAGGGCCGCCACGCGGTTGAGGTCCTTGTCTGCCGGAGCCCGCTCAACACCGCTCGAGGCATCCAGCCCGGTGGGACGCACCCTGGCGAGCACCTCGGCGACCCGTTCGGGCGCCATGCCGCCGGCCAGCCACCACGGCAGGGGGCTGGACCAGCGCTCCAGCCAGTCCAGGGGAATCCGATGACCCGTGCCGCCCAGCTGATCCGGCACCCAGGCATCGAGCAACAGGGCATCCACATGGCCTTCATAGGCCTGGGCCTGGTCCAGATCGGCGCCAGAGCGGATCCGCAGGGCCTTCCAAAGCGTGCAGCCCAGGCGCCGCCGCAGGGCACTGCACTGGTCAGGACTCTCGCGGCCATGCAGCTGCAGGATGCGGTGGCCCCGCTCCGGCAGCAGCGCGGCAAGGCCCTCCTCGCCGGGGTCCGCCACCACCAGCACACCGGCACAGGCAGGAGCGACGGCCTCGATGGCGGCGAACAGGGCCGGTCGCCTGGCCTCTGCCACGAAACGGGGCGAGGACGGCACCGCGATCACGCCGATTGCCTCCACCCCCAGGGCTGCCACCGCTGCAGCCTGGCTGGGATCGCGCAGCCCACAGATCTTGAGTTGGGTGGTGGGCCGCATCGGCATCGGTCTCGGCGGCGGGGAGGCAAGCAGCTTTCTAGGATCAGGGACAACCGCCGGAGCGCCGCCTGTATCCGGGACGAACGCTATGGGTGAACGCCGTGGGTGAGGGCTGGCAGCTGATGAGCATCCGCGGCATCCCGCTGCGGATTCACCCGAGCTGGTTTGTGATCCTGCTGGTGGCCACCGCGGCCTTCCAGCAGCAGTACAGCGCTGGCCTCAGTGCCAGCGTTGGAGCCGCCGGCCTCTGGGGTCTGGGCCTGGGCACGGCCCTGCTGCTGTTCGTGTCCGTGCTGCTGCATGAGCTGGGCCACTCGTTTGTGGCCCTGGGGGAGGGCGTGAAGGTGCGCAGCATCACCCTCTTTCTGCTGGGGGGAGTGGCCAGTGTGGAGCGGGAGTGCAGCACGGCCATGGGCGCCCTGAAGGTGGCGGCGGCCGGCCCGGCCGTGAGCCTGGTGCTGGGGGTCTCGCTGCTCGCCTCCACCCATGCGGCCAGCCACGTGGCCCCCTGGCTGGGGGCGATGGTGTCGGAGCTCGGCACCCTCAACATGGTGCTGGCCCTGTTCAATCTGCTGCCCGGCCTGCCCCTGGACGGCGGCCTGATCGTCAAGGCGCTGGTGTGGCAGGCCAGTGGCAGCCAGCGCCGCGGCGTGGAAGTGGCCAACGCCTGTGGCCGCTTTCTGGCCTTCGGGGCCATGGCCCTGGGCACCTTGCTGCTGCTGCGGGGGGCGGGCATCGGTGGAGCCTGGCTGATCCTGCTGGGCTGGTTCGGTCTGGGCGCCGTGCGCAACCAGCAGCAGCTGCTGGCACTCCAGAGTGCCCTCAGCACCCTTCAGGTCAAGGAGGCCGCTGCGCGCCGCTTCCGGGTCCTGGAGGCCAACGCCTCCCTGCGGGAGGTGAGCCGCGTGCGGCTCACCGAGCCCAGTCCGGTGGGCAGCGCCGACTGGCTGCTGGTGTGCGAGCGCGGTCGCTGGCAGGGGGTGATCGACGACGCCACCCTCAAGGAGATTCCCGTGCAGCGCTGGGACACCGACCGCATCGCCGACCATCTCAGGCCCCTGTCCAGCCTGCCGTCCATCCCCGAAACGGCGCCGCTCTGGCAGGCGGTGCAACTGCTCGAAACCGACAAGACCACCAGGCTGCTCGTGCTCAGTCCGGCAGGGCTGCCCTGCGGCACGCTGGAGCGCCCCGATCTGGGCGAGGCGGTGCTGCAGAAACTGGGTCTGAAGCTGCCTGCACCACTGCTGGAAGCGGCCAGGCGGCAGAACATCTACCCGCTCGGCCTGGCCCTGCCCCAGGTGGTGCGCGGCATGGTGGCCTCCGGTGAGGCCCAGTCCTCAGCCAACGCCGGCACCTGAACCCTCGCCGAGCCCCAGCAGCTCCGCCACTGCGGCCAGCTCCTTGGCACGCAACGGCTCAGGACTGAGCTCCGCCAGTGGGAAGGGCAGGTGCTGCCGGGCCGCTGTCTGGAGCACCGCTTCAAGCTCAGCCCCGGCGCAGGCAAGCGGCCTCAGGCAAGGGGCGGGCCTGCCGAACAGCTCCTGCCAGAGGCCGGCAGGGGGGGCGAGCTGGATCGAACCGTGCTGGAGCAGCCGGCCACCACGCCAGAGCTGGGCGCTGCCGATCCGCTTGCTGCCATCGGCATGCACCAGGTCGGCGGCCGTGGCCAGCTCAAAGCAGTTGGCCGAGGCCAGCGAGCACCGGTCGTTGCCCCTCAGCAGAGGCTGGCCGAGCTGCGCGAAGGCCCGGCGCAGCCAGGTGCTGGCCTCGGCGTAGGCCTGCACTTTGCTCGGCGGGGGCGTGGGCCAGATCAGCGCGTAGCTGAGATCACCGCCATGGAGCACGGCCCTGCCGCCACTGGGGCGACGCACCAGCTCGATCCGGCCCGCGGCAGCGAGCTCCTGCCAGTGCTCGGGCCAGCGGCGCTGATGACGGCCCAGAGAGAGGGTCGGACGCAGCCAGCGATAGAGGCGGAAGGCGGGGCGTTCCTGGGCCAGCAACCAGGCGTCGATGGCCATCTGCCAGTCACCCCCCAGGCTGCTGCCAGGCAACCAGCGCCCGGGGCGGCCCCCCTCGGGGCCGTCCCGCCCAGGACTGGAGAATGCTGGTGCCGTGGACTGCATCCCTCCAGATTGATCCCTCAAGCAAGCGAGCTGCTGCCCTTCCTGCCGCTGGGCCTGCTCGCTGGAGTGCTCTCGGGCCTGCTGGGCGTGGGCGGGGGGCTGGTGTTCTCACCGCTGCTGCTGTTGCTGGGGCTGGAGCCCCACCAGGCCCTGGCCACCAKCACCCTGGCGATTGTGCCCACCACGCTGGGCGGCACCTGGACGCACCTGCGCAGCCGCACCCTGCCCCTGCGCAGCGGGGCGGCCATCGCCCTGGGTGCCAGCCTCGGCGCCGCCTTCTGCAGCCGCCTGGGCATGGGCCTGCAGGGCTCTCTGTTGCTGGCCCTGCAGGCCACCCTCTACGTGGGGCTGGCCCTGCTGATCAGGCCCCGCGCGGTCCAAGCCGCAGCGGCGGCTCCGCGGCAGGCGACCCTCGCAGCCCTGGGGAGCGTGGGGGCCGTGGCCGGCCTGGCCAGCGGCCTGCTGGGCGTGGGCGGGGGGCTGTTG
>NZ_JADEWP010000102.1:0-9114 GCF_015207535.1 Cyanobium sp. LEGE 06143
TCGAACACCAGCTCCACCCGCGAATCGGTGGTGTTCACGTTCTGCCCCCCCGGGCCCGAGGAGCGCGAGAAGCGCCAGCGCAGCTCCGCCGCCGGAATCAGCACTGCCGGCGTCACGCGCAGATCACCGCCGGGCAGGTCGCTGGCCATGGTCTGAGCCTGCCACGAGCCTGGAAGCGCGCTGTGCAAGCGTACGGATCAGCTTTCCGCAGCACGCCCTGCCCCCATGGCCCCCTCCCCCGGCTGGATCGATGAGGTCTACGACGGTGTGCGCTATGGCCTGGCCGGCCGGGTGATCGCCGAAACCGATTCGCCCTTCCAGCGCATCACGATCATCGAGAGCGAGCGCTACGGCAAGGGCCTGCTGCTCGATGGCTGCTGGATGACGGCCGAGCGCCAGGAACGGCACTACCACGAAGCCCTGGTGCATCCGGCCCTCTGCGGAGCCAACAACCTCGAACGGGTGCTGGTGATCGGCGGCGGCGACGGCGGCACCGCCCGCGAGTGCCTGCGCCACCCCGGCGTGGGCCAGCTCGACCTGGTGGAGATCGATGGCCAGGTGGTGGCCTGGAGCCGCGAGCACCTGCCCAGCCTCGGCGGTGGCTGCTGGGATGACCCCCGCTTCCAGCTCACGGTGGGCGATGGCATCGCCTGGGCCGCAGCCGCCCCGGACGCCAGCTACGACGTGGTGATCGTGGATGGCTCCGACCCCGCCGGCCCGGCCGAGGGGCTGTTCAACCGCGCCTTCTTCCAGCACTGCCGCCGCATCCTCAGGCCCGGGGGCGTGTTCGCCACCCAGAGCGAATCGCCGGAGGCCTTCCGTGCGGTGCACCTGGAGATGGTGCAGGTGCTGCGCCAGGTGTTCGGCCATGCCGATCCCCTCTATGGCTGGGTGCCGATGTACCCGAGCGGCTGGTGGAGCTGGACCTTTGCCGCCATCGACGGCCGTCGCTATCTGCAGCCGGATCCCGCCCGTGCCGCTGCCGTGGTCGATGGCTGTGAGATCTGGAGCCCCCGCTGGCAGCGCGGCGCCTTCGAGGCGGTGCCAGCGGCGATCGAGCGGGCCCTCAACGCCTGAATCCCACCGCCATGGCCTCCCTCTCCCTGTTTGACACCGACGGCGCCATCTACATGGCCAGCCGCCGCGATCCAGCCGGCTGCCGCGTCGGCCTGTTCGGGGTGCCCTACGACGGCACCACCTCGTTCCGCCCCGGCACCCGCTCCGGGCCGGCGGCGATCCGGGAGGTGAGCAGCGGCCTCGAAACCTATTGCCCCCAGCTTCACCTGGATCTGGAAGATCTCGCCTTCGCCGATCTGGGGGCGGTGGAGATTCCCTTCGGCAACCCCGAGCCGGTGGTGGCCGCCGTGCGCCGGGCCACGCAAGCCGTGCTCGAGCTGGGGCTCAAACCCCTGATGCTGGGCGGTGAGCACTCGATCAGCTCGGGCGCCGTGGCGGCCGTGGCCCAGCGGCATCCAGAGCTGGCCCTGGTGCAGCTCGATGCCCACGCCGACCTGCGCCAGGAGTGGCTGGGCGCCCGCCACAGCCATGCCTGCGCCATGCGCCGCTGCCTGGAGGTGCTGCCCAGCGGCCAGCTGCTGCAGATCGCCATCCGCAGCGGCACGCGGGAAGAGTTCGGGGAGCTCAGCAGCAGCGGCCGGCTGGTGGCGATCGAGCGGATGGCCGAGGCCCTGCGCCCCCTGCGCGGCCGGCCCCTCTACCTCACCGTGGACCTCGACTGGTTTGATCCGGCGGTGATGGCCGGCACCGGCACCCCCGAACCGGGTGGCTTCCACTGGCCCGATTTCGCCGCTCTGGTGGAGGAGCTGCGCCAGCACAAGCTGGTGGGCGCCGACGTGGTGGAACTGGCCCCCCAGCTCGACCCCAGCGGCGTCAGCAGCGTGCTCGCCGCCAAGGTGACCCGCAGCCTGCTGCTGCTGCTGGGTGCTCAGTAGCAGCAGGTGCCGCTGGTGCGCTGCTCGCGCAGGCGCTGGTGCTGCTGGCCGATCAGCTGCACCGCCAGGGTGGGGTGGTTGTGCAGCAGGTTGAGGAAGCCCAGGCGGTCCAGCCGCAGGATTTCCACCGGCGTGCGGGCCAGGGCGTCACTGCGGTGGATACCGTCGCCCCACACGATGTCCTGGTAGCTGAACATCTCCCCCGGCCTGTAGCTGAGCCGCTCCCCGGATGGGCCCTGCACCTCCACGATGCCGCGGCGCACGCCATAGATGGAATCGGCCGGCGCCCCGGCGCCGTAGACCTTGGCTCCCGTGGGCAGGGTCACCACCTCACAGTCGGCATGGGCCGCCATCAGGGCAATCGGGGCGGTTTGAGGAGCGGTAGCGATCAACGGCGTGGCCAGCGGGTAGCAGAGTGAATCAACCTATTTTGATCGTCTCCCTGACATCAAGGGGTGTCGAAGACAGCCAGATGTGCTCTGCCGAACGATCTTTCGATTTCGTTCAATAGTGTGGCAGCAACGCCTCCAGGCTCAGCTGCTGGCTGCCGCCGAACATCGATGGCCCGCCGAACACGGAGTGATCAGCAACTGACTCATCCGTCCTGGCGAGGACGCCTTCGCTGCGGCCAGGCTGAGTCTGGCCTGTCACAGCGGCCAGGGTCTGGCCGGGCGAGGCAACCCCGGCGTCCGAATCGGCTTGTGGATCCTGAGGGTCGCCGAGGGGCAGCCGCGGTGGCCGGGCCGTCCAGTGATGGCACCACAGCTCGGAGGAGTGAGCGGAATGGATCGCCAGACGCCTCAGATGGCACCAGCCCGCAGCGGCTCCCGGAGAGGAGGCGCAATGGCGGCAACTGCGGCAGCTGGGGCGATGACCCATCAAGCAACGTTTCTTGAGGGACCTAAAGTAGGGAGATTGGGCCTGGAAGGCCGGGTTGGAACCCGAATCTCCGGATTGTCTTCGGAGCTGGGCAGCGCCACAGCCAGGCTGCTGGAGTGCGGCCATAACCTCAAGGCCCCGCTGTGCTCCTGGTGGACCTGCTGCGCACCCCTCTTCACGCCTTGATTCAGGCTGCGGGGGGGCGGCTGGTGCCCTTCGCCGGCTGGGAGATGCCCGTGCAGTTCTCGGGCCTGGTGGCCGAACACCAGGCGGTGCGGCAGCACTGCGGAGTGTTCGACATTTCCCACATGGGGGTGCTCACCCTGCGCGGTGACGGCGCCAAGGATGCCCTGCAGGGCCTCGTGCCCACCGACCTGTTCCGCATCGGTCCCGGCGAGGCCTGCTACACGGTGCTGCTCAACCAGACCGGCGGCATCCGCGACGACCTGATCGTCTACGACCGGGGTCGCCAGGCTGACGCCGCCGCTGAGACCTGCGATGAATTGATGCTGGTGATCAACGCCGCCTGCGCCGCTGAGGACACCGCCTGGATCCGCAGCCAGCTCGAACCCCAGGGCATCAGCATCACCGACCGCAAGGGCGACGGCGTGCTGCTGGCCCTGCAGGGCCCGGAGGCCCAGGCGCGCCTGGAGGCCCTGAGCGGCACCAGCCTGGACAGCCTGCCCCGCTTCGGCCACCGGGAACTGACCCTGGCGGGCTGCACCGCCTTCGTGGGCCGCACCGGCTACACCGGCGAAGACGGCTTCGAGCTGCTGGTGCCCGGCGAGGTCGGCCCGGCCCTCTGGCAGCAGCTGGTCGAGAGCGGCGTCACCCCCTGTGGCCTCGGCGCCCGCGACACCCTGCGGCTGGAGGCCGCCATGCACCTCTACGGCCAGGAGATGGACAGCGCCACCAGCCCCCTGGAGGCCGGCCTGGGCTGGCTCGTGCACCTGGAGATGCCGAAACCCTTCGTGGGCCGCGAGGCGCTGGAGCGCCAGAGTGCCGCCGGGGTGAGCCGCCGCCTGGTGGGCCTGAAGCTGCAGGGCCGTGCCATCGCCCGCCACGGCTACCCGGTGCTGCGGGATGGCGAGCCGGTGGGGGAGGTCACCAGCGGCACCTGGTCGCCCAGCCTGGGCGAAGCGATCGCCCTGGCCTACGTGCCCACGGATGCCGCCCGCCCCGGCACCGAGCTGGCCGTGGAGATCCGCGGCAAGGCCGAACCGGCCCTGGTGGTGAAGCGGCCCTTCTACCGGCGCTAGGCGCCGCTGCCGAACTGGGCGGTGAGCTGGGCCAGCAGAGCGGCGGAGCGCTCGGGGTGGCCCTTCACCTGCAGTTCGCCGGAGCCAGGCCAGAAGTTGATCATCTCGCCGGCCTCGAGCCGAAACACCTCAAACACCCCCTCTTGGCTCCAGTGGCCAGGGAGTTCCAGGGCAGCCACGTGGGCCTTGAGCGCATCCAGCGAACCGGAAAAGTGCATGGAGCAGCAACGCAGCGAGCCGCCTGCATGCTGCCCCATCCGGGCGGCCCCGGCTGCTGCAGACTAGGGGCAGCCCCACCGGATGGGAAAATCGCCGATTGCTCAGGGATCTTCGGCATGCGCAGCCACGGGTGCGGCGACCTGCTCCAGAACGTCAGCGGCCAGGAGGTGCAGCTCTGCGGCTGGGTGGACCGGCGCCGCGACCACGGCGGTGTGATCTTCATCGACCTGCGCGACCGCAGCGGCACGGTGCAGATCACGGTGGACCCCGACCAGGGGGCTGAGGCCTTCGCCGCGGCCGAGCACCTGCGCAACGAGACCGTGATCCAGGTGAGCGGCCGGGTGCGGCAGCGGCCGCCGGAATCGGTCAACACCAAGCTGGCCACCGGCGCGGTGGAGGTGCTGGCAGGCGCCATCACCGTGCTGAACAGCGTCAAGGCCAACCTGCCCTTCCCCGTGTCGGTGCACGACGAGGAGAACACCCGCGAGGAGCTGCGCCTGCGCCACCGCTATCTGGATCTGCGCCGCGAGCGCATGAACGGCAACCTGCGCCTGCGCGCCCGCACGATCCAGGCCGCCCGCCGCTTCCTGGAGGAGCAGGGCTTCATTGAGGTGGAAACGCCGGTGCTCACCCGCTCCACCCCGGAAGGGGCCCGCGACTACCTGGTGCCGTCGCGGGTGTGCGGCGGCGAGTGGTTCGCCCTGCCCCAGTCGCCCCAGCTGTTCAAGCAGCTGCTGATGGTGGGCGGCATCGAGCGCTACTACCAGGTGGCCCGCTGCTTCCGCGACGAAGACCTGCGCGCCGACCGCCAGCCGGAATTCACCCAGCTGGACATCGAGATGAGCTTCATGGGCCAGGAGCAGATCCTGGAGCTCAACGAGGCCCTGATCAGCGCCATCTGGCAGGCCGTCAAGGGCGTCGAGCTGCCCCGGCCCTTCCCGCGCCTCAGCTGGCACGAGGCCATGGAGCGCTACGGCACCGACCGGCCCGACACCCGCTACGGCATGGAGCTCACCAACGTGAGCGATCTGGTGGCCGACATGGGCTTCAAGGTGTTCTCCGGCGCCGTGGCCGCTGGCGGCGCCGTGAAGTGCATCGCCGTGCCCGGCGGCAATGACGCCATCAGCAACGTGCGCATCAAGCCGGGCGGCGATGTGTTCAGCGAAGCCCAGAAGGCCGGCGCCGGCGGCCTGGCCTTCATTCGCGTGCGCGACGGCGGCGAGATCGACTCCATCGGCGCCATCAAGGACAACCTCAGCGAGGACAAGAAGGCCGAGCTGCTGCGGCGCACCGGTGCGGACCCCGGCAGCCTCATCCTGTTCGGCGCCGGCGACACGGCCACGGTGAACAAGGCCCTCGATCGCGTGCGCCAGTTCCTGGCCCGCGAGCTGGAGCTGGTGCCGGCCGAGCGGGACAACAGCAGCTGGAACTTCCTCTGGGTGGTGGATTTCCCGATGTTCGAGTTCAACGCCGGCGAGAACCGCCTCGAAGCCCTGCACCATCCCTTCTGCGCCCCCAACAGCGCCGACCTTGGCGACGACCCCGCCGCCTGGGCCACCACCCTGCCCGGCGCCCGCGCCCAGGCCTACGACCTGGTGCTCAATGGCCTGGAGCTGGGCGGCGGCTCCCTGCGCATCCACGATTCGGCCCTGCAGCGCCAGGTGCTGCAGACGATCGGCCTGCCTCTGGAGGAGGCCGAGCGCCAGTTCGGCTTCCTGATGGAGGCCCTCGACCTGGGCGCCCCGCCCCACGGAGGCCTGGCCTACGGCATCGACCGCATCGTGATGCTGCTGGCGGGGGAGGAGTCGATCCGCGACACCATCGCCTTCCCGAAAACCCAGCAGGCCCGCTGCCTGATGACCCAGGCACCCGCCGGGGTGGCCGGCCAGCAGCTGCAGGAGCTGCACGTGGCCAGCACCTGGGTGGAGGAGGAGGCCGAGGCGGCGGGCTGATCCAGCTGGCGGCGGGCTGATCCGGGCTGCGGGGCAGCGGATCCGCCGCAAATCGGCCGCAAATTGGCCGCAAATCGGAAGCAAAGCAGCCGAATCCTGCAGCCAGCCCGCCCCCATGACAACGGTGATGGGGATCCGAGCGCCGTCCTTGACCCAAGCCAAGGCCACCACCGACCCGATCCGGCTCTACCTGCAGGAGATCGGCCGCGTCAGCCTGCTGTGCCAGGAGGAGGAAATCCTGCTGGCCCGCCAGGTGCAGCAGCACGAGCAGCTCCTGGGCCACAAGGGCGACGGTGCCCTGGAGGGCTGGGCCGAGCGCTGCGGGCTCAGCCCCGCCGCTCTGCGCCAGGCCCTGCGCCGCGGCAGCCGCGCCAAGCAGCGCATGCTCCAGGCCAACCTGCGGCTGGTGGTGGCCGTGGCCAAGAAGTACCAGCGCCGGGGCCTGGAGCTGCTGGATCTGATCCAGGAGGGCACCCTCGGGCTGGAGCGGGCCGTGGAGCGCTTCGATCCCCGCCGGGGCTTCCGCTTCAGCACCTACGCCTACTGGTGGATCCGCCAGGGCATCACCCGGGCCCTGGCCAGCCAGGGCCGCACGATCCGGCTGCCGGTGCACATCACCGAGAGCCTCAACAGGATCCGCACCAGCCAGCACCAGCTCACCCTGGAGCTGGGCCGCCCCCCCAGCCTTCAGGAGCTGGCGGACGCCGTGGGCCTCGATGTGGCGCGGCTGCGCAGCACCCTCACCCACATCCCGCGGCCCGTGTCTCTCGAGGGTCGGGTGGGCGGCCAGGCCGACACGCCCCTGGTGGATCTGCTGGAAGACGGCCACGCCACCCCGGAGCAGGCCCTCACCCGCCAGCAGCTGCACGCCGATCTGGAAGCGTTGCTGGAGCAGCTGAGCGGCCGCGAGGCCACGGTGATCCGCCAGCGCTTCGGGCTCGAGGACGACACCCCTCGCACCCTGGCCGAGATCGGCGAGCAACTGCAGCTCTCGCGCGAACGGGTGCGGCAGATCGAGTCGCGGGCCCTGCTGAAGCTGCGCCAGCCCCAGAACCGCTGCCGCGTGCGCGACTACCTCGGCAGCCTCGACGGCGGCCCCTGAGCTGGGAGCACTCCGCTCACCGATGGGCTAAAACGGAGTTACTTCGCTTAAGCAGCCATGGTTGCCACCTCCCCCCGCATCGACATCGGCATTCCCGAGGCCCAGCGCCTTGAGATCGCCGAGGGCCTCGGTCGCGTGCTTGCCGACACCACCGTGCTCTACGCCAAGACCCATGGCTTCCACTGGAACGTCACCGGGCCGATGTTCAACACCCTGCACCTGATGTTCATGGAGCAGTACACCGAGCTCTGGAACGCCCTCGACGTGATCGCCGAGCGCATCCGCGCTCTCGGCCTGCCCGCCCCCTTCGGCGCCTCCACCTACGGCGGCCTCTCCTCCATCCCCGAGAGCAACGGCATACCCGCCGCCCTCTCCATGGTGAGCGAGCTGGTGCAAGGCCATGAAGCCGTGGCCCGCACCATCCGTGACGTGTTCGTGATCGCCGATGGGGCCAACGACCAGCCCACCGCCGACCTCCTCACCCAGCGGCTGCAGATCCACGAGAAGACCGCCTGGATGCTGCGCAGCCTGCTGGAAGACTGATCCTGCCGGTGCGGCATCGGACCGCCGGAACCCGGCCGGTCGGTGCTGGGTGAACGGAACGGCCTCGGTAGATTGGGTGGTCAGTCAGGTGCCCCATGCCCCCGTCCCCCAACCCAGCCCGACACGCACCCAAGTTCGTGTTCGTGACGGGCGGTGTGGTGTCGAGCATCGGCAAGGGCATCGTGGCGGCCAGCCTGGGTCGGCTGCTCAAGAGCCGCGGCTACAGCGTGTCGATCCTGAAGCTCGATCCCTACCTCAACGTGGATCCGGGCACGATGAGCCCCTACCAGCACGGTGAAGTGTTCGTCACCGAGGACGGCGCCGAGACCGACCTCGACCTCGGCCACTACGAACGCTTCACCGACACGGCCATGTCACGCCTCAACAGCGTGACCACCGGCTCCATCTACCAGGCGGTGATCAACAAGGAACGCCGCGGCGACTACAACGGCGGCACGGTGCAGGTGATCCCCCACATCACCCGCGAGATCCGCGAGCGCATCCACCGGGTGGCGGCCAACAGCGGCGCCGACGTGGTGATCGGTGAGATCGGCGGCACCGTGGGCGACATCGAATCCCTGCCCTTCCTGGAGGCCATCCGCGAGTTCCGGGGCGACGTGGGGCGCCAGGACATGGCCTACGTGCATGTCACGCTGCTGCCCTACATCGGCACCTCGGGCGAACTCAAGACCAAGCCCACCCAGCACTCGGTGAAGGAGCTGCGCTCGATCGGCATCCAGCCCGATCTGCTGGTGTGCCGCAGCGACCGCGCCATCAGCCCCGACCTCAAGGCCAAGATCGGCGGCTTCTGCGGCGTGCCGGAGCGGGCGGTGATCCAGGCCCTCGATGCCGACAGCATCTACGCTGTGCCGCTGGCGATGGAGCAGGAGGGCCTCTGCCGTGAGGTGCTCGATGTGCTCGGCCTGTCAGACCACGACAGCGACATGGCCCGCTGGCAGGAGCTGGTGACCAAGCTGCGCCATCCGGGCCCCGCCGTGAAGGTGGCCCTGGTGGGCAAATACGTGCAGCTCAACGACGCCTACCTCTCGGTCGTGGAGGCCCTGCGTCACGCCTGCCTGGAGTGCGATGCCTCCCTGGATCTGCACTGGATCTGCGCTGAGCAGATCGAGGAGCTCGGCGCGGCCACCCTGCTCGCCGGCATGGATGCGGTGGTGGTGCCGGGGGGTTTCGGGCACCGGGGGGTGGAC
>NZ_JADEWP010000103.1:0-8941 GCF_015207535.1 Cyanobium sp. LEGE 06143
GGCGGAGAACCCCTTGCCTTCCTGATGGGAGCGGCCATCGCCCTGCTCACCGCCATCGTCCCCCTGGCCACCGTGGTGGCAGGACGTCCCAGCCCCCCGGGCCCCTACCTGTTCTATGGATCTCAGCCACCTGCCGGCATCCCCAGCGCCAGGGCTGGTGAACCTGGTGGTGGAGATCCCCGCCGGCAGCCGTAACAAATACGAATACAACAGCGTCGCCGGCGTGATGGCCCTCGATCGGGTGCTGCACTCCTCCGTGCGCTACCCCTTCGACTACGGCTTCATCCCCAACACCCTCGCCGACGACGGCGCTCCCCTGGACGCCATGGTGATCATGGAGGAGCCCACCTTCGCGGGCTGTCTGATCCGGGCCCGGCCGATCGGGATCCTCGACATGGTGGATGAGGGCTGCCACGACGGCAAGCTGCTGTGTGTGCCGGAGGTGGGATTCCGCCAGCAGCACATCCACTCCATTCGCCAGATCGCCCCCGACACCCTCGAAGAGGTGGCGGAGTTCTTCCGCACCTACAAGAACATGGAGGGCCGGATCACCCTGATCCAGGGTTGGCTCGACCCCGAGGCGGTGCCAGCCCTGCTGAAGCACTGCATCCAGGCAGCACTCCAGAGCCAGCCCAGCCCCCGGAGTTAGCTGGCGCGCTGCAGCAGGAAGCCCTCGTAACCCAGGGCCTGGAACACCCTGGCCGGATCGCTGAAGCCGGCGGCATTGACCAGGGCCGTCAGCCGGGCCACCCCGATCGGGTGCAGACCGTGGGTGAGGGCCGTGAGCTCGCCGTCTGCGCTGCTCGCCAGAGCCTCGAGGCCGCTGGCGCGCTGGAACCCCAGCCAGGCCTGCTGCACCTGGGCCTCCAGCGGCGAGCGCTCGGGGGCCATCAGGTCAACGAGCACCAGCTGGCCGCCCGGCTCGAGGCTGCGGGCCAGGGCGGTGAGGAAGGCCAGCTTGGTGCCGTCATCCGGCAGCGACTGCAGCACCAGCACCGACAGGGCGCCGGCGAAGCAGCCGCTGCCCTCCAGGTCTTCCACCCTGGCCTGGCGCCAGTCAATGCCCTCGCCGCCAAGCCTCTGGCGGGCCGCCGCCAGCATCTCCGCTGAGGGGTCGAGGGCGGTGATGCGCCAGTCGGGGCGCTGGGCCCGGGCCTCGACCAGCTCGGCGCCGGTGCCGCAACCCGCCACCAGCACCGCAGCCCCCTCGAGGCCAGCCCGGGCGGAGGCGGCCAGCAGAGCCACCGAGAGGCGGGCCAGGCTCGCGTAGCCCGGGATCAGCTGCTGGGCGGTGAGGTCGTCAGCCTGGGGAACAGCCAAGAACGCGCAACAAGTGCTTCGATGCTAGGCAGGGGGTACCCGGGGGCCTTAGGTTTGCGGACGCGTTTCACCCTTGATCGGCCGTGCCCACCATCCGATTCGAACAGGAAGGCCAGCAGGTCGGTTGCATCGAGGGGGCCAACCTCCGCAAGGCCGCTCTCGATGCCGGCATCAACCCCTACAAGGGCTTCAACAATGTCAATAACTGCGGCGGCATCGGCCAGTGCGGCACCTGCGTGATGGAGGTGCTGGAGGGCCTGCAGAACCTCTCCCCCCGCAGCGATGTCGAGGAGGTGTACCTGGCCGATCGCCCCGCCAACTACCGCCTCAGCTGCCGCACCAGTGTCAATGGCGACGTGACAGTGCGCACCCGCCCCGCCGATGGCGTGGGCAAGGGCACCAACAGCCTGGTGGGCGCCCTCAAGGCCCTGGTGGGCCGCTGAAGCTCGGCCCCGCCCGGCCATGAAGCTCTACAGCTATTCCGGCTGCAGCACCTGCCGCCGGGCCATCGCCTGGCTGCGGCAGCACGGCCTGACGGTGGAGTTGATCGACATCACCCTCACCCCGCCCGGCCGGCCCCTGCTGGAGCAGGCCCTGACGCAGCTCGGCCGGGGGCGACTGTTCAACACCAGTGGCCAGAGCTACCGAGCCCTGGGCGCCGCCACCGTGAAGGCCATGGACGACAGTCAGGCCATCGAGGCCCTGGCCGCCGATGGCCGGCTGATCAAGCGCCCCCTGCTGGTCAGCGACGACGGCCGCCTGCTGATCGGCTTCAAGCCCGAGGAGTGGCAGACCCTGCTGGAGGAGGGGGCGGCACCGTGAGGGCATCCAGCTCCCGCAGCAGCGACTCGATGCCGGCGCGGCTGATCTGGGTGAGGTAAGACCCCTTGAGCTGCTCCAGCAGGGCACAGAGCAGGCCCTGGGAGCGCTCCAGGGCCGGTCCGCTCTCCAGCGCCACGGCCAGCTCCTCCCAGAAGCGGTCCACGAAGCGCTGCAGCAGCTCCAGCTGGGCGTCATCGCGGCGCGACAGGCTGCTGCCGGCATTGCGCGAGAGCTCCAGCAGGCTCTCCACCATGCCGTTGGCCAGCTGGCGGCTGAGACCGCTCTCCATCTGCATCAGCGGCTGCAGCTGCCGCAGCGGCGGCGGCACCACCGTGCGATCCAGGCTCTGGCGCAGGCTGTAACTCAGCACCCCCTGGAGCTCCGGGGCCAGGCGCGGGGCCACCTGACTGAGCAGCAGGGGCGCCCAGATCCGCACCAGCTCGGCCAGCTCCCGCTCATCGCGGCTGCTGGCCACGCTCTGGTGGCTGCGCAGGCTGCGGATGCGCTGCGGCCACTGGCGCGAGCGGATCAGACCCTGGATGCCATCCAGCAGCTGCAGGGCCAGCACCTCGAACAGCTCCACCGCCAGGAGGGCCACCACGCCCCTGCTCACCACGGCCCGCAGGGGCTCCAGATTCACCAGCCCGGAGGTCTGCAGCCGCTCCCCCACGGGCACGATGCGCAGCCAGCGCCAGAAGGGCAGCAGCAGGGGCAGGTCGGTCCAGCGCCTCAACAGCACCTCGTGCCAGGCCAGGCCAGGCAGCCGCCGCTTGATCCGGATCAGCCGCTGCAGGATGTCCAGCAGGAACACGCTCTGGAACAGCAACAGGTCGATACGCCAGAAGTGGTCCGTGGGCCGGCCGTTCTCGTCGATCGAACGCCAGTAGTTGGTCTCCACCAGGGGCAGCACCTGGTCGGCCCAGAAGCGCCGCTCGCCCGCCCAGGGGTTGCTGGCCAGCCACTCGGGGCTGAGCAGCCGCTGGGCGGAATCCTTGGAGGAGTCGAGGTCGGCGCGCTGGCGCAGGCGGTTCTTGATCTTCTCCAGCGTGCCGGCCCGGTCGGAGGCCAGGAAGGGGTTGCTGTCCACCATCTGGGCCATCAGATCCGCCTGGCGCTGCAGCAGCCTCGTCTTCAGGGCGGGGTCGGCGGCGGGCTGGTCCATCACCCGCTCCAGCTCCTTGAACTGCTTCAAGAAGGTGCTGGTTTCCCGATGGGGCTCAATCCCCTTGATCGGATCCACCCAGGGGGTGATGTCCGGGATGAAGGTGAGCGGCACCGCCAGGGGCACCGAGGGAATCGGATAGAGGTTGCGCTGCAGCCAGAAGGTGCGCAGCGGCACATAGGTGATGTCGAAGGCCACCCAGAGCAGGTTCAGCGTGGCCCAGATCGCCACGAACCGATCCCAGGCGATGGCCCCCAGGCCGGCGGGAACAGGTCGGGATCGCTGCCAGCGGGGACGGGCCATCGGCAGGGCTGGGGGTAAGGCGTGCCTAATCTGCCCCGACGAGCCGTCATCCCGTCGCGGAGAGTTCAGGAGTTGAACCAGGAGAACAGGCCGATCGAGGCTGAGGATCCGGCGGATGGCGCCCGCGTCACCCCGGCGCAGCAGCCGGAAAGCCCGTGGGTGTTCTGGCGCAGCGTGGTGCTCACCCTGGCGGTGGCCCTCGGCATCCGCCAGTTCGTGGTGGAGGCCCGCTACATCCCCTCGGGCTCGATGCTGCCCGGCTTGCAGCTGCAGGACCGTCTGCTGGTGGAGAAACTCACCTACCGCCGCGAGGCGCCCCAGCGCGGCGAGATCGTGGTGTTCCGCTCCCCCTACAGCTTTGATCCGGTGCTGGCCGGCGCCCGCGAGCCCAATCCGCTGCGCTGCCTTGTGGTCAACATCCCGTTTCTGGGTTCTCTGCCGGGGGTGAGCGATCCGGCCTGCGACGCCTACATCAAGCGGGTGGTGGCCCTGCCAGGCGAACAGGTGGCGGTGAACCCGAGGGGCGAGGTGTTCATCGACGGCCAGAAGCTCGAGGAGCCCTACGTGGAGAACTACTGCCCCGTCGATGAGCGGGGCATGGGACCCTGCCGCACCCTGAAGGCGCAGGTGCCCCCTGGCCACGTGCTCACCCTGGGGGACAACCGGGCCAACAGCTGGGATGGACGCTTCTGGCCAGGGGGGGCCTTTCTGCCGAGCAGCGAGATCATCGGCCGGGCCTTCTGGCGCTTCTTCCCGTTCAACCAGGCGGGAACGCTGCTGCCCCAGGCGCAGCCGGATCCAGCCACCACTGATCCGGCGCCGTGAGCCCGGTGGCCCGCACGGCTCCTGCACAGGCCTGCGGCGGCCCGGGCTGATTCGCCGCCAGGGAGCCGCCGCCGCCGCCCCAGGCGCTCGGCCGGGCCTCGGGATCAAACAGCAGCCAGCGGCGGCTTCCCGCTACCAGCCGCTCGGCCGGCTGCTGCAGCAGGCCTGAAGGCCCCCAGCTCAACACCTGCCACAGCTGGGCCGCACTCCAGCCGCGGCCCCTCACCAACGCGTGCCAGAGCGCCGGCAGCACCAGTCCGTGGTGGCCGCCATGACCGGCTATCCCTGGAGGCCGCTGGTCGAGGGGCAGCATCTGCTCCTCCGCATCGAGGGCCTGATGGTGCACCGCCACGGCGCTGAGCGTGCCGGCGGCGAGAGCGGCGATCAGGGCCTGCCGGTCGGCGGGAGTGCCGAGGGAGGGCTCCAGCCGCCAGCCCTCGGCCGTGGGCGAGAGGCTGCCACTGTCGGCAACCAGATGCCACCAGGCCACCGTGGCCGGCGGGCGCCAGGGGGCCCGCTCCAGGGCGGCCACACCGGCCGCGGTGGAGAGGTTCATCAGGTTGAGCACCTGGCCGCTGCCCGTGGCCGCCAGGGTGAGCAGGGATTGCAGAGGCAGGGTCTCGCTCACCTGGGGATCGATCGGCCAGCCGGCCCGCAGCGCCTCCACGCCCTCCCGCACGAAGCCGCCGCTGGTGAGCGCCAGCTGGCGCGGTGCCACCAGCAGGGGCTGCCGCGGCGCCTCGGCCAGCAGCAGACCGCGCTCCAGCAGCGCCAGGGGCGGACACTCCGGCCCGCCAGCCAGGCCGATGGCGCCGGCGGCGACCTGGAGCGCGTGCAGGGCCAGATCGGTGTCGGCGCCGTCGCGGCTGAAGCTGCCCCAGAGCAGCAGTTGCAGCGGGGCCGGCCAGCTGAGGTTGAGGCGCTCGGGTCGGTCGCGCCAGGGCCGTGCCCAGGGCAGCAGGGCCACGGTGCCGTAGCCGCCCCTGGCGGCGGCCTCGGCCAGGCTGGTGAGGGTCTCGGCCTGGCCGGTCCAGGGATCGTCCAGCACCGAGTGGGGATCCACCAGCACCGGCGCCAGCAGGGAGCCCCCGGCCGGCCGGGGGCTGAGGCCCAGACCAGCGGCCCGGCGGCTCGCCTCCACACCCAGGGCTTCGAGGCGGCCGTCGGCACCCAGCAGGGCATCACCCAGATCCAGCTCGGCCCCGGGACCGCGCAGCAGCTGGACCTGATGCAGCCAGATCGCCTTCATCACGCTGGCCTAGAGGGCCCCGGCGGCGGTGCGGTCGAGCACCCCGCCGAGGTGGGGGGTGAGGTTCAGGGCGGCCACCATGGGCAGCTCCTGGGCTCCGTGGGGATAGTCGATCACGGTGACGCCGCCGTTGCCCTGCTTGATGGCCCAGATGTCAGCCGGCTTCAGCCCCAGCAGGCCACAGAGGATGGTCTTGTTGACGGCGTCATGGGCCACCACCAGCGCCGTCTCGTCGGGGCCCAGGCTGGCCACGATCCGCGCCCAGGCGGCCAGGGAGCGATCCCACACCTGCTGGAGCGTTTCCCCTTCAGGCATCTGCACGGTCTGGGGGGCCCGCTTCCAGTCAGCAAGGAGCTTTGGCCAGCCGGCCTGGATCTCAGGCTCCAGCTGGCCCTCCCAGAGCCCATGGCCGATCTCCACCAGGCCGCTGCAGGTGGTGAGCGGCACGCCGGGGTGGGAGGCCAGGATCGCTTCGGCGGTCTGGCGGGGCCGCGACAGGCCACTGCTGTAGGCCCGCTGAATGCTGATCGGCCCCAGGAAGCCGCCAGCCGCCTCCGCCTGGGCCAGGCCATGGGCATTGAGGGGGATGTCGATCTGGCCCTGGAACCGGCCCTGGCGGTTCCAGTCGGTTTCGCCGTGGCGCACCAGCAGCAAGCGGGGGCCCGATCCCTTCTTGGGCAGGGGCTCCCCGAGGKGGGCGGTTCCGTTGAGCGACTCCAGCTGCACCGCCGGATCCGCACTGAGTTCGGGGCCGCCGGGGTTCGCGCTGCCTGGGGAGGGGCTGAGGTTGAGCACCGAGATCGAGCCGTTGTCGATGCGCAGACGGCGAAAATCCGAGGCGTCGAGCTGCAGCAGGCGCAGCACCAGGCAGCGCAGAATCGCGTTGTGGGCCACCACCAGCACGCTGGCATCGGCTGCAGCGGCCTGGAGCCCCGCCGGCTGAGGCTCCGCGTCAATCGCGGCGCCATGGCGCTGGAGCAGCCCCGTCAGGAAGCGATCGGCCTGCTGCATCAGCTCGGGAAGCGGCTGATAGTGGCGGCCATCGGCATGCTGGAGCGTCAGGGTGTGGGGCGCCTCCCGCCACAGCCGCTCCCCGTCGGGAAAGCGCTGGCCCAGCTCCTCACGGGTGACGCCGCTCCAGGGGGAGAGATCGATCTCGACCAGGTCGTCATCGTGGATCGCTTCCAGCCCCTGGCCATGGGCCTGGAGCAGGCTGGCGGCGGTGTGGCTGGCCCGGCGCAACGGCGAGGCGTAGGCCGCGCTGAAGGCCACCGCTCGCAGGGCCTCTCCAGCGCGGCGGGCCTGGTCGTGCCCCTCCGGCGTGAGCGTGGAAAGATCGTCCCGTCCCTGGATGCGCCGCTCGGCGTTGAAGCTGCTGAGGCCGTGGCGAACCAACACGATCCGTAGGGCCACCGGCGCTCTGGCTGCTGGCGCCATCGTATGGGAGCACTGTGGAGGCCCCTGGCCGGGCAGCAGGGATCAGCCCCAGGCTGGCGTGCGGTCTGCGCCGGCAGCAGCGGCCCAGGGCGCGCAAGGACAGAATCGGGCCATCACCTTCCCTCCGCAGGACGCCAGCTTGAACGCCCGAGGCTCGAGAACGCCAGCCTGGAAATCGCTTCTGGCCCTGCTCTGCCTGTTGATCACTGGCCTGCTCTGGCTGAACGGCCTCCTGCTCAGCCTGGAGAAACCCACCGTCACCGGGGCCCTGGACCAGCGGCAGCTGGAACTGCGGGCCCTGGCCATGCCTGCAGCGCCCCCCTCGCTGCAGCCCCTGCTCACCGGGGTCGATCCACTCGAGGAGCTGCGCCAGTCACTGCTCGCTCAGGACGAGGCCGATCCGGGCCCAGGCCAGGGCGAGCCCCTGCTGCAGCTCGCCCTGCTGCAACAGCGCCAGGGCCAGGACATCAAGGCCAGCCAGCTGCGGGATCGCCTGCAGGAGCAGATCCCCAGCGACCAGAGAGCCCTGGTGACGGCCCTGGAGCGGGGACAGCGGCTGGAGCGCTCCCAGCTGGACACCCTGCAACAGCCCTGGAGCCTGCGGCCACTCACCCAGAGACTGCTCTGTGAGGGGCTGAGCCAGGACCCCCAGGGGTGCGGCACCAGCACCGCAGCGCAACAGGCCGTGTGGCGGCTGGTGGGGGTGAGCTGGGCCCCGGGGCTGCTGCTCCTGCTGGGCGTGGGGCTGCTGCTGCGCCAGATCTRGCAACAGTGGCGGGGCCAGGCCCCGGCGGCACCGCGGCTGGAGGGGCCGCCCCTGGATCTGGTGGATGTRRCCCTGCTGATCGCCGGCGGTTTCGTGGTGCTGGGGGAACTCACCGTGCCCCTGCTGCTGAGCCCGGCCCTGGGTGCCCTGCTGAGCCCCCTCAACGGCGAACCTGCCCTGCAGCAGGGCCTGCAGGTGCTGCTGCTCTATCTGGGCCTGATGCTGGCGCCCCTCACCATTCTCTGGGCCCAGATGCGAGGCCGCGCCAGCGAGCACATGGGGGAGGGCGAACCGACAGGCGGGCTGCAGTGGCACTGGCGCCCCTTCGGCAGCAGCGCCCTGCAGGCGCTGCAGGTGATGCTGATGCTGCTGCCGATGGTGGCCCTGGTGGGCTGGATCACAGACCGGATCGCCGGCGACCAGGGCGGCAGCAACCCTCTGCTGGAGCTGGTGCTGACCACCGGACAGCCCCTGGCCCTGGCCTGTTTCGCGCTGACAGCGGTGCTGCTGGCTCCCCTTTTTGAGGAAACCCTGTTCCGTGGTGTGCTGCTTCCGGTGCTGGGTCAGCGCGTCGGCCCGGGCCTGGCGGTGCTGCTCAGTGCCCTGATCTTCGCGGCCGCCCATCTCAGCCTCAACGAGCTGGCCCCGCTGATGGTGCTGGGGCTGGGGCTCGGCTGGCTGCGGCTGCGCAGCGGCCGGCTCGGCAGCTGCGTGCTGGTGCACGCGCTGTGGAATGGGTTCACCTTCGCCAATCTGCTGTTGCTGGCCGGATAGAAGCCTTGCTGAGGCCGCGGCGGGGTGGTTCACTTGCGCAGAGTTCCGCAGCATCCGTGGTCGACTCGTTCGTCCCCCGGCAGGCCTCCACCCGCCAGCCCCTTGAGGGCCCCACTTCCGTGTTTCCTGCCCCTGCCACCCGGGCCACGGGAAACCGTCGCGCTGTCGACGGCGCCCCGCTCCAACTGATCCAGGGCTCGCTTTCGGGTCAGAAGGTGGCCCGGCGGGCCCCCTGGCTGGCTGGATTGCATCGGGTGGCCGATGGTGCCCTGGTGGGCCTGGG
>NZ_JADEWP010000108.1:0-8687 GCF_015207535.1 Cyanobium sp. LEGE 06143
GGACCTCGCCGCCGTGAAGCGGGATCTCCATGCCCTGATGACCGACTCCCAGGACTGGTGGCCGGCGGACTGGGGCCACTACGGCGGCCTGTTCATCCGCATGGCCTGGCATAGCGCCGGCACCTACCGCACCGGCGATGGCCGTGGCGGCGGCGGCACCGGCAACCAGCGCTTCGCGCCGATCAACAGCTGGCCCGACAACGGCAACCTCGACAAGGCCCGGCGGCTGCTCTGGCCCATCAAGCAGAAGTACGGAACCAACCTCTCCTGGGCCGATCTGATCATCCTGGCCGGTAACTGTGCCCTCGAATCGATGGGCTTCCCCACCTTCGGCTTCGGTGGCGGCCGTGTGGACGTGTGGCAGCCGGAGGAAGACATCTACTGGGGCCGCGAGACCAGCTGGATGGGGGATGAGCGCCACAGCGGCGACCGCGACCTCGAAAACCCCCTGGCTGCGGTGCAGATGGGGCTGATCTACGTGAACCCGGAAGGCCCCAACGGCGAGCCCGACCCGGTGGCCTCCGGCCGCGATGTGCGCGAGACCTTCGCCCGCATGGCCATGGACGACGAGGAAACCGTGGCCCTGGTGGCGGGCGGCCACACCTTCGGCAAGGCCCACGGCGCCGGTGATCCGGAGCTGGTGGGCCCGGCTCCGGAGGGCGCCACCTTGCAGGAGCAAGGGCTCGGCTGGCACAACCGCTTCGGCACGGGCAAGGGCGTCGACGCCACCACCAGCGGCATCGAGGGCGCCTGGAAGCCCAACCCCACCACCTGGGACCGGGGCTACTTCGAGATGCTGTTCGGCTACGAGTGGGAGCTGGAGAAGAGTCCGGCCGGTGCCTGGCAGTGGMGCGCCAGGGATGTGCGCGAGGAGCACCTGATTCCCGACGCCCACGATCCCGGCAAGCGCCACCGGCCGATGATGACCACCGCCGATCTGTCGCTGCGCTTCGATCCGATCTACGAACCGATCTCCCGGCGCTTCCACGCCGACCAGCGGGCCTTCGCCGACACGTTTGCCCGCGCCTGGTTCAAGCTCACCCACCGCGACATGGGGCCCAAGGCTCTCTACCTCGGCCCCGATGTTCCCGCGGAAGACCTGATCTGGCAGGACCCGCTGCCCGCCGTGGACCATCCCCTCATCGGTGCCGCCGCGATCGCCGAACTCAAAGCCCTGGTGCTGGCCTCACGGCTCACGCTGCCTGAGCTGGTGGCCACCGCCTGGGCCTCAGCCTCCACCTTCCGCGGCTCCGACAAGCGCGGCGGCAGCAACGGCGCCCGCCTGCGCCTGGATCCCCAGAACAGCTGGGAGGTGAACCAGCCCGAGCAGTTGGCGCGGGTGCTCCTGGTGCTCGAGGGCATCCAGCAGGGTTTCAATGCCGCCCAGAGCGATGGCACCCGCGTGTCCATGGCCGATCTGATCGTGCTGGCCGGATCGGCTGCCGTGGAAGCGGCGGCCAGCGCGGCCGGCCAGCCGCTGCAGGTGCCGTTCCGCCCAGGCCGCACCGACGCCTCCCAGGAGCAGACCGATGCCGCCTCCTTCGCGGTGCTGGAGCCCCAGGCCGATGGCTTCCGCAACGTCCAGAAGCGGGCCTTTGCAGTGCGGGCCGAGGAACTGTTGATCGATCGGGCCCAGCTGCTCAGCCTCAGCGCCCCCGAGCTCACGGTGCTGGTGGGGGGCCTGCGGGTGCTGGGCGCCAATGCGGGCGGATCCAGCCATGGCGTGTTCACCCACCGGGTCGGCACCCTCAGCAACGACTTCTTCGTGAACCTGCTCGACATGGCCACGGTCTGGACCCCCAGCCCCGAGGCCGCAGACAGCAGCCTCCCCGACCACTTCGAAGGCCGCGACCGCGCCACCGGTGCGCTGCGCTGGACCGCCACCCGGGTGGACCTGGTGTTCGGCTCCAATGCCCAGCTGCGGGCCATCGCCGAGGTCTACGCCCAGGCCGATGGCGCTGCCCGCTTCGCGGCCGACTTCGTGGCGGCCTGGACCAAGGTGATGGAGCTCGGTTGTTTCAACCTCCGCTCGCCAGCCTGATCCGCTCGCTCACAAACGCCACCACCGCGCCGATCACGGTGTCCTGCTCCACGTCGCGGAACAGCTCATGGCCGCTGCGCTCGAACCAGGCCGTGCGCACCCGGCTGCTGGGGCTGCCGATCTCGGCGGCCAGCAGGTTCGCCGCCGCGGGGGCCACCACCCGGTCGGCCGTGCTGTGCAGGATCAGCGCCGGCTGCTTCACCTCGGGGAGTCGCCGCCGGGCCACCCCAATCAGCTCCAGGAAAGAGAGCAGGGCATCCATCGGCACCCAGGGATAGCTGGGGTCGCTGGCGGCCAGGGCCGCATCGACGTAATCCTTCGGCAGGGGCCAGCGGCGCAGCAGTCGTCCCAGCAGCGGCACCAGCCCCCCCAGCGGCCGCCCCGGAGCCAGGGGAGAACCCAGCTGCAGTGGTGTGGCCACCAGCACCAGGCTGTCGATCGCCCCGGGCTGCTCAGCCGCCAGCAGCAGCGCCAGCAGGGCCCCCATGCTGTGGCCCACCACGATCACGCTGCCGTTTTCGGCGCCAGCCCCAGCCCCAAGCGCGGCCCGCAGGGTCGCCAGGGCGCTGCTGGCATCCGCGAGCCAGTCGGCCCAGGTGATGCCGGCCAGGCCCAGGGGCGACGCCTCCCCGTGACCCCGCAGGCGTGGGACGGCCAGGGGCAGCCCGAGCGGCCGCAGGGCCGGCTCCAGGCTCGTGAAGCTGCTCGGTCCGCCGCTGAAGCCATGCAGCAGCAGAATGCCGACTGGGGAATCCCCTGCCAAGAGCGGCCTCATCGCGCCGGTGCCCTGCCATCATCGACTCGAACACCCTGGGGTCTGTCAGCACCGGGGCCTGGGCCCGTGGCCTGCACCCGATGACCTCCGACACAGCCACCGATCTGTTTGTCCAGCGCTGGGACACCTACCGGCAGGTGGTGGACCTCGACCTGATGGAGCACCGGGCGCTGGCGGCGTCCACTGCGACAGCCCTGGAGGGCTGGCTGCAGGCACGGCCCTCCTCCGCTCCTGCCCCCCGGCTGGTGGACCTGGGCTGCGGCGACCTCGCCCAGCTGGCCCCCCTGCTGCGGCGCCTGCCGCTGGCCCACTACACCGGCCTCGATCTCTGCGCCGAGGTGCTGCCCCGGGCCGCCGCCCAGCTAGGGGTCCCGGCCTATCCATGCAGTTGGTGTGAGCAGGATCTGCTGGCCTGGGCCCTGGACCCGCAGGCGGCCCAGAAGCCAGCGGTGCAGCTGGTGCACAGCGCCTATGCGGTGCATCACCTCAGTGATCCCGACAAGCAGCGCTTTCTGGTGGGCCTGCGCTCGCGGCTGGCGCCGGATGGGCTGTTCCTCTGGGCCGACGTGTTCCGGGAGCCAGGCGAGAGCCGCGAGCAGTATCTGGAGCGCTATTGCCAGCGCATCCGCCAGCGCTGGCACGCCCTGGCCGGACCCGGGGCCCAGCAGGTGATCGATCACATCAGCCGCCACGACCTGCCGGCTGATGGCAGGGCCATCCAGCGGGTCGCCGAAGCCAGTGGCTGGTGCTGGCAGTGGCTCTGGCGCGGCAGCCACAGGGCGGAGGCCCTGGCCCTGCTCACTCCCCGGCCCTAGAGGGCAGTGCCACACTGGCGTTCTGCTGGTGTCCCCCATGGCCGAGACGAACTCCGACCCCTCCCTCAAATCGCGCCTGATCAGTGCCCTGGTGGTGCTTGGCGTGCTGGCTGGCCTGGCCGCGGTGGTGTGGTCCACCGTTGTGATGCTCGACCTCAAGCACCTCAACACCTCCGGCTTCACGCTGCCCTGAGGCCCACCACTCCCTAAGTTGCCCCCACCAACCGCTTGTCAGGGAGCCAGAGCCCCATGGATGTGTTTGAGGCCATTGTCAGCCGGCGCTCCGTCAAGCAGTTCGATCCCAGCCACCGGCTGACGCCTGCCGAGGAGCGTCGCCTGCTGGAGGCCACCATCCAGGCCCCCACCAGCTTCAACATCCAGCACTGGCGCTTTGTGATCCTGCGGGATCCCGAGCTGCGCGCCCGCATCCGCACCGAGCTGGGCAACGACCAGGCCCAGATCACCGACGCCTCCCTGCTGGTGCTGTTCACGGCCGACACCAGGGCCTTTGCCAAGAACCCCGAGCGCTACTGGGTCAATGCGCCCCAGGAGGTGGCTGAGCTGCTGGTGGGCTGGATGGGCCCCTTCCACGAAGGCCGCGAGTGGCTGCAGCGCGATGAGGCCCAGCGCTCGATCGGCATGGCGATGCAGACCATGATGCTGGCCGCCACCGGCATGGGCTATCAGAGCTGCCCGATGATCGGCTTTGAGATCGAACAGCTGGCCCAGCTGATCCAGCTGCCTTCCGACCATGTGATGGGCCCGCTGGTGGCCATCGGCAAGGGCACCAAGGAGCCCTGGCCCAAGCCCGGTCAGGTGCCTCTGGAAGAGCTGGTGGTGGAGAACCACTTCTGATCCATGCTGGGCTTGATTCGATGGGCACGGCCGCGATGATGCAGCAGCTGAAGCAACGGCTGGAGTCGTTGCGGTTGGTGGCCAGCCTCGGTCAGTTCCTCAACCATCCAGGCGAGCTCGACAACGTGTTCGCCATCGCCCGCCATCTGCAGGGCAGTCCCCTCGCCACCCAGATGCAACGCCATCTGCTGGAGCACCCGGGGATGGCCGCCCTGGTGGAAGCCGGCTGGCGGCCCGCCCCGGTGGATCTCGATCAGCTGCTGGCACTGCCCGCAGGCAGCCTGGGCCATGCCTACGCCCAGCACCTGCGCGGCCAGGGTCTGACGGCGGAGAGCCTGATCGATCCCACGCCGATCACCTCGCCGCAGCAGTACCTCACCCACCGGCTGCGCGAGACCCACGACATCGTGCACGTGCTCACCGGTTTCGGCGTGGATGGGCCGGGCGAGCTGGGCCTGCAGGCCTTCAACCTGGCCCAGGTGCGCTCCCCCCTGGCGGTGATGCTGATCTTCGGCGGTCTGCTCAATGTGCTCCAGGAGGATGAGCCGCTTGAGCCCCTGCTGCGGGCCCTCAGCCACGGTTTTTCGATGGGCCTGGCCGCCCGCCTGGTGGTGGCCGCCAAACTGGAGGAGGGCTGGGAGCGGCCCCTGCTGGCCTGGCGCCAGGAGCTGGGCCTGCCTGCGGAGGGTGCCTGAAGGGGTCAGGGCATGGCCCGTGTTCGGCGCGATCCCTTCAAGCGTCGTCCAGGCGACAGCCCCCCAGCCGCCGGGGCGATGAACTGGGTGGCCCCGCCGTCCCCCGCCATGGCCGTGCTGCTCTGGGCTCAGCGCCGCCAGATCGGCTGCTGTCTGTTGTTGCAGGCCGCCTTCCTCGGCACGGGGATGGCCCTGGAGGGCCGGCTCAGCCCGGCGCTGCCCCCCTGTGCTCCGCCCCTGGCGAGAAGCGCTGAATGATTCGACTCGCCCCGGGGTCGCTCGTGTCCCGCCGGCTGCAGGAGCGGCCGGGCGAGCTTCCCGGGCCCCTGTTCGTGCACGGCGGCCAGCCGCCCACCAGCCTCTCGGCCCTGCTGTTCGCACCCGATGGGGCCGTGGAGCAGCGCCTCGACAACCTCGACGATCTCGATGCCCTGCTGGCCACGGGCATGCCCTGCTGGTTGCGCCTGCAGGGCCAGGCCGATGCGGCGCTGGTGAGCCAGGTGCTGGCACGGGTGGGGGTTCCTGCGCTGCTGCACGCCCCCTTGATCGACACGCCCCAGCGCACCCGCCTCGATGCCGTGGAGGACGTGGTGCTGGTGGTGATGCACCGCCTCAGCTTTTCGAGAACGCCGGCGCGGCTGATCTCCGAGCAGGTGGGTCTGCTGCTGCTGCCCAACCTGCTGCTCAGCCTCGAGGAAGCCCCCAAGCCGGAGGCCTTTCCCCGCCTCAGCCGTTGGCTGCTGGGGCTGAGGCCGCCGCCCGGCCAGGAGGATCTCGATGATCTGCTGCACTTCCTGATTGATGAGCTGCTCGATGAGCTCTTCCCGATGCTGGAGGAACTGGCCGATCTGCTGGATGGCATGGAGGAGGCAGCCCTGCGCAACCCCAGGCCGAGCCTGCTGAACCGCACCTACCAGGTGCGCGCCACCCTGAGGCAGATCCGCAGCCAGGTGTGGCCCCTGAGGCCCCAGATCATGATCCTGCTGCGCCAGAACCATCGCCTGCTCGGCGGCGAGGCGCTGAGCGGTTTCCGGGACATGGATCAGCAGGTGGCGCTGATCTTTGAGCACGTGGAACTGTTGCGGCACCAGTGCGATGCCGTGACCGATGCCTACATGGCCAGCATGGGAAGTCGCATGAACCAGGTGATGAAGACACTCACCATCGTGTCGACCATCTTTGCCCCGCTCACTTTCGTGGCGGGCATCTACGGCATGAACTTCGTGCGGATGCCCGAACTCAAGTGGAGCTTCGGCTATCCCCTGGCCCTGGCCTGCATGGCCCTGATTGCCATGCTGCAGAGCTACTGGTTATGGCGGCGCGGCTGGTTCGAGGACTGGACAGCCCAGCGCAGTTGGCCATCCCAGCGTGGGGGATCGGACCGCGGCGGGCGCTTGGGTCGGTAGAGACCGACTCCCATCTGGCTTCTGCCCACCTAGATCTGGCTTGTGCCGAGCTTTTCGACCAAGTCAATGTCGTTCTGCTTGTACAGACTTGCCTCTGCATCAATGAGGATGGCTGCCAAAGCCCCATAGGCTTCGGTCCATGCAGCCATCACGTCATCAGTGGCGGCATCACCCAGAACCTCTTTCATGGCCTGGAGCAGTTTTTCTCCAATCAGGGGGTACTGTTCGGGCAAGATCCGGCAGGCAACATGCCTGTGGGCGATGGCGTCAACCGCTTTGGCAAGTTCATCGAGCCGATCGATATGGGTTGCATAAGCATAGACAGATGAAGCCAGTTTCTTGGCCTGCCCGTTGCCATGGGCATCAACCATCCAGGTGCTCTCAAAGCCAAGCTTGTAGTCAGGCCGTTCTGAAAAGGCGATTTCATACATGCGAGAGGTGATCTTCTCGCCGTGCTCCTTCACCACCGGAGCCGTTGCCTTGACAATGTCGATCGTCTTCTGTGAGATTCCTGCCGTCATCCTGTTTTTGTTGTTAGCCCATCACTCTATGCCGAAGGGTCTGACTGAGAACCAAAGAGTGATCAACATGTTGTGAGCAGGCCAGGACATCGGTGGCCAATGGGCGTCTTCCCTCTCTTCCCGCCGTTGCCTACGGGCGATGGCGGGGAGTGGTTGGTGAGATCGCGCTCCATGGGCCATAGACAGCTGGGCTGCGGGCCAACGGGCCCCAGACTCTTCGGCCGTGACCTCCCGCAGCCGCCGCTGTGCTCCCCCATCCCAAGGAATCCCCCTTCAGCGCGCTGCTGCCGCTGCTGCTGAGCCGGCTGCTGCCCACGCCGCCCGCCCCCGGGCAGGGGCTGCGGCTCGCTCTCTGGCAGGGGGAGGGGACGGCGGGAACCCCAGAAGCGGTGGAGGCAAACCTGCTGCGCCTGGAGCAGGTGGCCGCCGAGGCCGCCACCTGGGGCACCCAGTTGCTGGCCTTCCCCGAGCTGTTTCTCAGCGGCTATGCCAGCGATCCGGAGCGGGTGCGCCGGCTGGCGGAGCCGGTGGATGGTCCCAGCCTGGAGCGGGTGGCGGCCTGCGCCCGCCGCCACGGCCTGGCCATGGCCTGCCCCTACGCCGAGCGGGCGCTGGTGGGCGGCCAGGAGCGTTTCTACGACGCCATCGCCCTGGTGGCCGCCGACGGCAGCCTGCTCAAGAACTACCGCAAGACCCACCTCTGGGGTCCGGATGAACGGCTCTTCTGGAGTGAGGGCTACCGGCTGGCCGAGGAGGGCGAGCCCTTCACCGTGCATGCCGTCAACGGTGTCGGCGTGGGCCTGCTCAACTGCTACGAGGCTGAGTTCCCGGAGCTCACGCGCCTGCTGGCCCTGGCCGGCGCCAGCCTGGTGCTGATCCCCACCGCTGCCGACACGTGGGTGCGTCTCAGCGACGGCCGCCGCACCGAACACCCCTACCCCGATGTGTCGCGCAACCTGCTGCCGGCCCATGCCTTCGCGAACGGCTGCTTTGTGGCCTACGCCAACCGCTGCGGCCTCGAGCTGGTGGAGGGGGAGCCGTGGGCCCATTACCTCGGCAACAGCGTTATCTGCGGCCCCGATGGCGCCCTGCTGCTGGCCGCCCAGAACCGCCCCACCCTGCTGCTCGCCGACCTGATCCCCGCTGAGTTCCGCGCGCCGCACCCGGAGGGCACCACCTACCGGGCCGACCGCCGCCCGGACCTCTACGGCCCGCTGCACGCCCCCGCCTGCTGACGGACGATTCCCGCCAGCGTGCATACGGTGAGGGCCCTGGCCCCCTCAAGCCGCCCATGGCCCTGCACCTCACCGGCGCCACCAGCCAACGCGATCAGCAGGAGGCCGAGCTGCTGGTGCGGCCACTGCCGCTGGACCTGTTCCCCGCCGAGGGCCAGGAGCCCGCCCTCACCGCCGCCATCCTCACCGAGGAGCTGCTGCTCGATGGCAACAGCAAGCAGAACCTGGCCACCTTCTGCCAGACCTGCGAGGAGCCCGAAGTCCACGCCCTGATGGATCTGGGCCTCGACACGAACCTGATCGACAAGGACGAATACCCCCAGACCGCCGAACTGGAACGCAGC
>NZ_JADEWP010000117.1:0-8005 GCF_015207535.1 Cyanobium sp. LEGE 06143
CCGCCTGCGGTGGCCAGGGCGGCGGCGGCTCAGATGCGCCGGTGCGGATCGGCTACAGCGCCTGGCCCGGCTGGATCCCCTGGAAAGTCACCGAGGAGAAGGGCCTGTTCGGGCTGCCGGTGACCCTGCAGTGGTTTGACGGCTACCTCGATTCGATCAACGCCCTCAACGCCGGCCAGCTCGACTGCAACAGCCAGACCCTCGGTGACACGATCAGCTCGATCGCCGGCGGCGCCGAACTGCAGGTGGTGCTCACCAACGACAACTCCACCGGCAACGACCAGATCATCGTGGCGGAAGGGATCACCAGCCTTGCCGATCTGAAGGGCAAGAAGGTGGCCGCCGAAGAGGGCACGGTGGATCACTACCTGCTGCTGCTGGGCCTGGAGCAGGCCGGCCTCAGCGCCGATGACATCACCTTCGTGCCACTGGAAACCGGCGCGGCGGCGGCCGCCTTCGTGGCCGGCCAGGTGGATGCGGTGGGCGTGTTCGCTCCCTTCACCACCCAGGCCCTGAAGCGCGCCGGCAGCAGCACCCTGTTCTCCTCGGCCGACTTCCCCGGCGCCATCAGCGATCACCTGGTGTGTCGCACCGAGTTTGTGGCCAACAACCCTGAAAAGGTGCAGAAGGTGGTGGATGCCTGGTTCGCCACCCTGGCTGAAATCAAGGCCAACCCCGGGCCCTCCCTGGCCATCCTCAGTGCCCGGGCAGGAGTGAGTGAGGCGGAGTACACGGAGTACGACGCCGGCACCACGATCTTCAGCCTGGAGGACAACCTCAAGGCGCTGCAACCGGGCACCACCATGGCCTCCCTGCCCTTCGCGGCGGAGCAGATCAGCACGTTCCTGCAGGACGTGGGGCTGGCCACGAGCCCTCCCAACCTGGATGGCCTGTTCGCGGCGCAGTTCGTGGAAGCCGCGAAGACTCCATGAACCGGGCTCGCCTGCAGAGTCTGGCCCTGCACCCCTGGGTGCTGGGGCTGGTGGGGATCCTGGCCGTGGTGGCCATCTGGAGCGCCGTGACAGCGGCTGCTGTGGTGGATCCCCTGTTTCTGCCCAGCCCCTCGGCCGTGCTGGCCGCCGGCAGCAGCCAGGCCCGGGAGGGGTTGCTCTGGGCCGACCTGCTTGCCAGTGTGGGACGGGTGTTCGCCGGTTTCGGCCTGTCGGCGCTGGTCGCCCTGCCTCTGGGGATCGCCATGGGCACCAGCACCTTGATCAACCGGCTGCTGGAGCCGCTGATGGGCCTGATCCGCTACATGCCGGCTCCGGCTTTCATCCCCCTGTTGATCATCTACTTCGGGCTGGGTGAACTGCCCAAGATTCTGCTGATCTTCATCGGCACCCTCTTTTTCAACACCCTGATGATCATGGATGCGGTGAAGTTCGTTCCCAACGAACTGATCGAAACAGCCCGCACCCTGGGGGGCCGCCCCTCCCAGGTGCTGCTGCGGGTGATCACCCCCTGCATCGCCCCCCAGGTGCTGGATGCCTACCGGATCAACATGGCGGCTGCCTGGAACCTGGTGATCGTGGCGGAACTCGTGGCCGCCAATGAAGGCCTGGGCAAACGCATCAGCCTGGCCCAGCGCTTTCTGCGCACCGATCAGATCTTTCTCGGCCTGATTGTGATCGGGCTGATCGGGCTGCTGATCGATCTGGGCTTCCGCTTCACGATGCGGCGAGCCTGCTCCTGGGCCAACTGAACCCCCAACCGATGCAGCTCGTTGTCGATCAGGTGTCCAAGGTGTTCGGGGTGGGCCGCAGCGCCAGTTGTGTGCTCGAGGASATCAGCTTCAGCGTCAACAGCGGCGAATTCGTGGCCCTGGTGGGCAGCTCAGGCTGCGGGAAATCCACCCTGATGCGCCTGGTGGCTGGCCTGGACCGCCCCAGCGCTGGGGTGGTCACGGTGGACGGCCAGCCCGTGCGCGGCCCTGGTTCCGACCGCGGCATGGTGTTCCAGAAGTACAGCCTCTACCCCTGGCTCACGGCCGCCCAGAACGTGGCCTTCGGCATGGAACTGCAGGGCCTCAGCAGACCGGAGATCCGCGAGCGCACGGGCTATTTCCTGGAGGTGGTGGGCCTGGCCGATGCGGCCCGGCGGCGACCCCGGGAGCTCTCAGGGGGGATGCAGCAGCGCGTCGCCATCGCCCGCGCCCTGGCCGCCCAGCCCAAGATCCTGCTGCTGGATGAGCCCTTCGGGGCCCTCGACCTGCAGATCCGGGAGTCGATGCAGGAGTTTCTGCACGGGCTGTGGCAACGCACGGGCCTCTCGGCGCTGCTGATCACCCACGATCTTGAGGAAGCGCTGCTGCTGGCCCAACGGGTCCACATCATGGCGCCGAGGCCGGGGCGGATCGTGCGCAGTGTCCAGGTGGATCTGGACCACGGCAACATGGCCCACCTACGAGTGTCGCCACCCTTCCTGGCCCTGCGGGAGGAGTTGGCCACCTGTCTGCGGGGGATGGAGCCTGCCCTGGCCTGAGCCCTCGCCTCAGGCGGGGTCAGTGAACTCCCCCGGAAGGATGTTCAGGTAAACGGCTTCCTTGAACAGTCCCTGCTTGGCGAGCGGATCCTGCCGACTCTGGGCAGCGGCGTAGCGGTGGCGCAGCGACTCCACGAGGGTCTGACGCCGCCGTTCCTGAGACTGGAGGGCTTGGTCTGGGCTGGCCATGACGGTAACGACCACTACATTTCCTTGCCTGACTTTAGGGCTGTGGACGTCGCTGCCGTCGCATTGCCTACCGCAGTGGCAGTAGGCCAACTGCTGGACTACCTCCTATGGCATCCACGTCCGCCGCTCTGATTGACCGCCAGGCCCTCAGTGAGCTGAACACCCTGCGGCGGGGGCCGGCCTGGCTGAGGCTCAGCACCCACCTGCTCCTCGTGGTGATGGCGGGATGGCTCTGGCGCCAGCCCGATCTGGCCCTGCCCTGGCGGGCCACCGCTCTGCTGCTGAGCGGCATCGCCCTGGCCACCTGTTTTGCCCCCCTGCACGAGTGCTGCCACCGCACCGCCTTCCGCAGCCGGGCCACCAACGATGCCGTGGCCTGGCTGGCAGGGGTGCTGAGCTTCTACAACGCCACCTTCTACCGGCGCTACCACCAGTGGCACCATCGCTTCACCCACCAGCCCGGCCGCGACCCGGAACTCGAAGATCCGGCGCCCACCTCCTGGCCCAGCTACCTGAAGGAACTGAGCGGCTGGACCTGGTGGAGCGGCAAGCTGCGCGGCCATGCCCGTCTGCTCTGGGGCGACCTCAGCGCCCTGCCCTACCTGAATCCTGAGGTGATCCCCCAGGTGCGTCGTTCAGCCCGGCTGCAGGCCCTCGTCTATGCCCTGGTGCTGACCGTCTCCTGCGTCGGCGCGAACGGCTTTCTGTTCTGGAGCTGGCTGCTGCCCCTGGCGGTGGGGCAACCCTTCCTGCGCTTCGTGCTGCTGGCCGAGCACAGCGGCTGCAGCTTCAGCGACGACGGCACCGCGAACACCCGCACCACCTTGACCCTGGCGCCGCTGCGCTGGCTGATGTGGAACATGCCTTTTCACGCCGAACACCACCTCTACCCCTCCCTGCCCTTTCACGCTCTGCCCCAGGCCCACGCCCTGATCGCCCCCCAGCTGCGCCACCTCGACCACGGCTACCTGCGGGTGCATCGCCAACTGCTGGCCGACCTGCCCTCCCTGGCCATCCCCGCACCTGGGCGAGCGTGACGCCGCCGAGCCGGCATCACCAGCTGGGCGCCTGGCCCCTGGCCTGCGGCCGGGTGATCCCCGAGGCCCGGATCAGCTACCTGCAGCTGGGCGAGCTGAACGGCGCCCGCTCCAACCTGATCCTGGTGCCCAGCGCCTATGGCGCCCGGGTGGAGGATCTGGCCTGGCTGGCGGGGCCAGTGCTCGACCCCGAGCAGTGGTGCATCGTGATCGCCGGCCAGTTCGGCAACGGCGGCTCCAGCAGCCCCAGCCACGGCGCCATGGGCCTGGCCGAAACGGGCTGGGTGGTGCATCACAACGACAACGTCGCAGCCCAGCGCCGGCTGCTGGCCGAGGTGTTCGCCGTGGAGCGGCCGGCCCTGATCTACGGCTGGTCGATGGGGGCTCAACAGGCTTACCAATGGGCGATGCAGCATCCCGAACAGGTGGAGCGGATCTGCTGCATCGCCGGCACGGCGCGCACTTCCCCCCACAACCGTCTGTTCTGCCTCAGCCTGCGGCAGGCCCTCACCGCAGACCGCCACTGGAATGGCAGCGGTTTTGATGCCATGCCCGAGCAGGGGCTGCGCACCTTTGCCCTGATCTACGCCAGCTGGGCCGCCAGCCAGCCCTTCTTCCGCACGGTGAACGGTTCGATCGAGGCCCATGTGGAGCAGCAGTGGCTGCCCCACTACCGCCGCCATGACCCCCGCGACCTGATCGCCATGCTCGACACCTGGCTCGCCCACGACGTGGCCGGCGGCGGCGATCTGGCCGCTGCCCTCGGCCGCATCACGGCCCGAACCGCCGTGGTGGCCTGCAGCCACGACCTGTACTTCCCCCCCGCTGACCTGGCCGCAGACGCAGGCGCCATCCCCGGCGCCTGCCTGCACACGATCCACTCCGAACTCGGCCACCGCGCCGGCAATCCCCACAGCAGCACGGCGGAGCAGCTGCAGCTGCGCYMCATCACCAGGGCATCAGTCACCACCAGCCCCCGGAAGCCCAGATCGCGCCGCAGCAGCTGGCTGAGCACGGCGCTTGAGAGGGTGGCCGGGCGCTGGGGATCGAGGGCCGGCAGCAGCAGATGGGCCGTCATCACGGCGGCCACCCCGGCCGCGATGGCAGCGCGAAAGGGGGGCAGCTCGATGGCTTCCAGCCGCTCGCGGCTGTGGGGCAGCACCGGCAGCTCCAGGTGGGAGTCGCTGCTGGTGTCGCCATGGCCGGGAAAGTGCTTGGCGCAGCCCAGCACGCCCACGCTCTGCAGGCCCCGGCAGAAGGCGGCCGTCAACTCCGCCACCACCGCAGGCTCTTCCCCCCAGGCACGCACGTTGATCACCGGGTTGGCGGGGTTGTTGTTGACATCACACACCGGGGCCAGCACCCAGTTCAGTCCGGCTCGGGCGGCATCCCGGCCCGTGCAGCGCCCGTAGCGTTCGGCCAGATCCAGGGCCAGCTGGGGATCGCGGCCGTGCAGTCGGCCCAGCCCCAGGGGCGGCACCAGCCAGCTGGCGCCCTCGAAACGCTGGCCCACGCCCTCCTCCACATCGGCGCAGAGCAACAGGGGCTGCCCAGCCCAGTCCCGCAGCTGGCGGCAGCGCAGGGCCAGCTCGGCCGCCCCCGCCCCCAGCAGGATCACGCCGCCCACGCCGAGCTCCAGCAGCGCCTGCAGCTCCGCATTGGCCAGCTCCCAGCGGGGGTAGCGGCGCTGGTGATCGGCCAGATGGCCGCTGGCCCTCACCACCAGCAGTTCGGCGGCCAGCCGCTGCAGCTCCGGTTCCAGTGGCCTAGCCAAGGGCGTTGTCGGTCTCGTTGGCAGCGGGCTCAGCGCTGGCGTCCGGGTCGCCAGGGTCCCCTTTCTCGAGCCGTTCCTCCTCCAGCCGGTTGAGCAGCCCCAGCACCGTGGTGCCGCGCTCCAGGCCCCGATCCAGCAGGAACACCACTTCCGGCGTGCGCCGCATCTTCAGCCGCCGGCCCAGTTCACCTTTCACGTAGGGCGCGGCCGAGCGCAGGCCGGCGATGGCCTCATCGCGCTCGGCGTCGCTGCCGTAGACGCTCACGAAGATCTTGCAGTGCTGGAGGTCGCCGGCCACCTCCACATGGGTCACGCTCACCATGCCCTGGCTGACCCGCTCATCCTTGATGCCGGCCACCAGAAGCTCGCTCAGCTCCCGCCGGATCAGGGAGGCCACCCGCTCCACCCGTCGCCCCTGTGCCATGGCTAAGCCACCGGAGTGGCGTTCAGCATCGCCTGCAGGATCAGCCCGAGGCTGAGCAGGCCGCTGACGGCAGCGCCGATCAGGGCCACCGCGGTGACGGGATTGCGGCCCCGGGCCGCCAGGGGCTCCAGGACGGAGTTGGCCACCCCCAGCCCGAAGGCGATCAGGTAACGCGGATAGCGCGTCACGTTCAGCAGGAAGTCCTTCATTGCCCCCGGAAACACTCATGGCGGTGCCTGCTGGCTACTCTGCCGCCTTGGCTTCGGGCTTGACGCATGCAGCTGCACCAGTTCCGCCACTCCGCCTTCTGCGAGAAGGTGCGGCTTGTGCTCGCTGCCAAGGCGCTCGACTACAGCGTGGTGGAAGTGACGCCTGGGGTGGGTCAGCTGGAGCTGTTCCGGCTCTCGGGCCAACGCCAGGTTCCGGTGCTGGTGGATGGTTCGGAGGTGATCGCCGACTCCACCGCCATCGCCCAGTACCTGGAGGCGCTCCATCCCCTGCCGGCGCTGTTGCCGGCAGAGCCTGAGCAACGGGCTCGGGTGCTGCTGCTGGAGGACTGGGCCGACACCGCCCTGGCGGCCGGAGTGCGAGCCGCCCTGCTGCAGGCCCTGGCCGGTGACCCCGTGCTCAGGGCCGGCCTGCTGCCGGAGGCCACCCCCGGGCCCGTGCGCCAGCTGCTCTCCAGCCTGCCCGGCGCCGTGATGCACGGCATGGGCGATGCGGTGACCGGCCTGATCGGCACCCAGGAGCGCCGCCAGCTGCAGACCAACCTGGAGCAGCTCGCCACCCTCACGGGCGGCCGCGCCTATCTGGTGGGCGACCAGCTCTCCCTGGCGGATCTGGCCGTGGTGGCCCAGCTCTCGCTGCTGCTGTTCCCGGCCAGCGCCGGGGCACCCCTGGCCGGGCACGGCATCAGCGGCCTGGCTGACCATCCGCTGCTGCAGCCGCTGTTCAGCTGGCGCGATGGGATCCTGGCCCAGCTGGGTCGGGCTGGAGCGGCACCAGCTTCAGACTGATGCCCCGGCTGCTGCTCGCCTGGGCCGCCAGGCCGGCAGTGGGTGACGGGTAGGTGGCCTGCCACTGCCGGGTCTCGATGCTGCCGTCGCTGCGCAGCTGGAAGCGGCTGAGCGTTTCCACCCGGCTCAACCGGGGTTGGCCCGGGCCATGCAGTACCTGCAGGGCCAGCTCATCGGCCAGGAACGCGCCGGTGGCCGGCTGGTCGCTGCGGCGGCCGATCACACTGGATTCGAGCTGGAAGGGGGTGCCCTCTGGCCCCCGGAGCCTGGCGATCTGCCGGTTCGGGTCGGCCGGATCGTTCTCCACGGCCAGCAGGGCCTCCCCCAGCAGCGCACTGCCGATGGCGCCGGCGTTGAAGGCCCGGTCCCCCACCACTGACCCGTTGCCGTCGCGCAGGAAACGCACCTGGTACTCGTTGCCGTCGTCGTCGCTGGCCTGCCAGGCCCCCTCGAACCAGGCCGGGTAGGCCAGGTCGCGGCGGCCGGGGCGCGTCAGCGGGGCCGGCAAGCTCCAGGTGGGCCACTGGGCGATCCGCGCCTCCAGGGGCGATGGGTCGGGGCTGAAGGCAGCAGGCCAGGCCGCGAACCACAGCGCCAGGATGGCTGCCATCAGCGTGTTGCCCATGTCCGACCCCCTGTTGCGGGAGCTTGATCATTACGTGGTGCTGGAGCCGGCCGGGGCCGATCAGATCCTCACGGCCGCCGAAACCGTGGCCTGGCTGGAGGCCCATCTCGCCGCCCTGGCCCAGGTGCCCCACGATCTCGCCGACCTCGCCGGCGGCCGGGACAGGGCTGAACGGCTGCTCGAAACCGCCTGCGAGCTGGAGCTGGAGCCCGGCCGCGCCATCCAGTGGTTCGCCGTCAGGATCGATCCGCCGGGAGCCCATCCAGGGACGGGCTGAGGCCGCCGTCCTGATGGCGCAGCAGCGCCGGCTGTTCGGGGGGGCTCAAGGCCTCCCGCAGCACGCTGGGCAGGGCCTCGAGCAGCTGCTGCGCCACGACCTCGGGGGGCTCGCCGTCCTGGCTGATATAGAGATCCGCCTGGCTGTAGAGGGGGCGACGGGCCTCCAGCAGGGCCCTGAGC
>NZ_JADEWP010000130.1:0-7265 GCF_015207535.1 Cyanobium sp. LEGE 06143
CCGAGCACGGCGGCGCGGGCCGAGCGGCCTTTGTCGAAGACGAAGACCTGCGCGTGGGCGTAGCGCTGCCATTGCAGCGCGAGCATCGCGAGCAGGACCGATTTGCCCGCCCCCGTCGGGCCGAGGATCAGCGTATGGCCGACATCCCCGGCATGCAGGTTCAGCCGGAAGGGCGTCGTCCCGTCTGTGCGCGCTTCGATCAGGGCTGGCGCGCCTAGGTGCCTGTTCTGCCGGTCGCCCGCCCAGACCGCGGAGAGCGGCACCATATGGGCGAGGTTCAGCGTATTGAGGATCGGCTGGCGGACATTGGCGTAGACATGACCGGGCAGGCTGCCGAGCCAGGCCTCGACCGCGTTCAGGCTTTCGGCGATCACCGTGAAGCCCTTGCCATTGATGATCCGCTCAGCCTGACGGGCGCGGTCATCGGCGGTTTGCGGATCATCGCTGGCGACAGTGATCGTGGTCGTCACATAGCCATAAGCGACGAGATCTGACCCAAGTTCCTGGAGGGCGGCATCGGCATCGCGCGCCTTATTGTCGGCGTCGGTATCAAGCAGCGCGGAGGGTTCCTGGAACATGGTCTCGCGCAGGACCGCGGCCACCGATTTGCGTTTGGAAAACCAGTGGCGGCGCTTGCGGCCGAGGACCTTCTCTGCCTCGGCCTTGTCCATCGCGATGAACCGCGTCGACCAGCGATAGGCAAAGCCCTGGCGGTTCAGCTCATCCAGCAGTCCCGGCACCGTTGACCCGGGAAAGCCAAGAAGTGTCAGGACGCGGAGGTGCGCTTCCCCGATCCGGGGTTCGAGCCCGCCGGTGAACGGTTCGTCTGCCAGGATCGCATCGAGGAAGACCGGGATCTCGGGCGCGGCGACCTTATGGCGACGGCTGGAAATGCAGGCGTGCAGGTAGGTCAGGGTCTCCTCATCCGAGAGCGGCGCGATCTCGGAAAGGGCGGTCGAGAGGAGATCAAACGTGCGCTCGGCCTGCTGCCGGAAGACCAGCAGCCGGTCGCGCCATCCGGCGCCGCTTGGGCGTTCCGGCCGCTCGATCAGCGCCTTCTCGGCGCGGGCATTGGTATCGGGGGGCGGGAGCCAGAGCAGGGTGAGATAATAAGCGCTCTCAAACCGGGCGCCGCCTTCTTCTGCGGTGACGCCGCGCTCCTCATCGACGAGCCAGGAAACAGGATCCGGAAATTCCGAGGACGGATAGTCACCGGCTTCCTCCCGCGAGGCTTCGAAGAAGAGCGCCCAGCCCGAGCCGAACCGGCGGAGCGCGTTATTGACCCGCGCCATCACCGCGATCAGTTCCGGCTCGGTCGAGCTCTCAAGATCGGGCCCGCGATAACGGAAGGTGGTCTGGAACGCGCCGTCCTTGTTGAGCACGACGCCGGGCGCCACGAGCGCCGCCCAGGGCAGGTAGTCGGCGAGAAGCCGCGGACGGGCGGCGTATTCGGAGAGGTTCAGCATGAGAGGTGTTCCTTGTGCCGGAGCGCGCGGAGGAGCGTCGCCATGAAGTCAGGGTCCCGGCGGGCCAGGAAAACCGCCGCTGAGTGTCCGATGAGCCATACCGCCAAGCCCGGGATCCAGAGCYSCAGGCCGAGGCGACTGAGCCGCTCCACCACCTCCCGGGTGCGGCGCCGCCCCTCGGGGGTGAGCTGGCGCAGCGCATCGTCCCGGCCGGGGCAGCGCTCCTCGGCGATGCCGTGGCGGAGCAGCAGCAGCTCAGCCAAAATCAAGATCCAGCCTGAGATGCAGGCCATCGCCGGGTTCCGGCTCCAGCCCCAAGGCCAAGCCTTCCACGGCAGCATCGAGGGGTTGCCCAGCGAGGCTGGTGAGCAGCCGCCAGACCGGCCAGCGGCGCAGCCGGGCCCTGGCGGTTTCAGGGCCGCTGGCCCACTGCAGGGGCGCTTCGGGCAGGTCCAGGGCATCCAACGCCCACAAGCGATCCCGGGGAACGGGCCCTGCCTGGCGCCGCTGATCCAGCACGGCCAGGGTCTGCCCCCACCACGCCTGGCCCGCCTCCACCTYCCGCGCTCCCGCCAGGCTCACGCTGAGCTGGGGGCCGTTGCGGCGCTGGCGCCCAGCCCCCTCCTGAGCGTCGAGCCTGGTCCACACCTGCTGGCTGCCCCCATCCGGGCGCTGCAGGGTGGCCTTCACCAGTCCAAGCCCGTCAAGGGCAGGCTGGAAAGCGGCCGGTTCAGGCTGATCGGCCGGCGTGGCCAGCAGCCAGCCCTGGGGTCCCTGGCTCCAGAGCAGCGGGCCAGCATCGGCCGCCATCACCACGCCGGGCAGGGGGCCTGCATCGGGTTGCTGCAGCAACCTGGCCAAGAGCGGGGCCCAGGATTCTGGCCAGTGGGCCGAGTCCTGGAGCAGGCCCAGGCTGTCGCTGGAGCCCCGCAGCCCCGCCTTGAGCGCAGCAGCCAGGGCGGGATCGAGGCGGGAGCTCCAGGCCGCCTGAGTTGGAGGCGCKGGGGGCRCAGGCTCGGCGRAGGCGGATGGATCTTCGGGCTCAGGGGGATCTGACCGCTGCTGGAACTGGGTCTGGGCCTGCGATTCCGGCGTCAGCGCCAGCAGCGCCTCCAGCGCCAGCCGGCGCCCGCTTGGGCGCAAGGCCACGGTGCCCGACTGCAGCGGCAGGGTGGAGCGCCTGGCATCTCCCCCGGCGGCCGGCAGGTCCAACCAGGATCCCAGGACCGCCGGCCGGAGCTGCATGAGCAGGGTCCCCTGCCCCAGGCGCTGCACGGCCTGACGGAAGGAGGGGTCGGCCGCCAGGTTGAGTTCGCCGATCTGGGACACGTCGAGGGCCTGCTCCAGCACGCCTCGCCCGGAGGCCAGCAGCACGAGGTCGTCGTCGATCAGGGCCGTGGCGATCGGCACGGGCTGGCTGCCCAGCAGGGCCCCCCGGCCACTGATCACTCCCATGCCGCGGTAGCTCGAAACCTGCAGATCCGTGCCGGCGAGGCTGCGGGTCTGCCAGAAGCGCTGCAGAAAGCGGCGGGCACCGTCGCCATCGCGGCTGTGCAGGGCCAGCAGCCAGCCATCGGGGGGCTGGCCGGGTTGACTCGCCACCAGGGCCAGACCGGTTTCGGCGCCGAGCCAGCTGGCCAGCTCCCCCGGGTAGTCGAGGCCGGCAGCCGCGAAGGCCCCGTCGCGCAGCCGGGCCACCGCCTCAGCGGCCTGGCGGCGCTGGCGGACCGGCGCCTGGGCGCGGGCGTAGTCGACGGGCTGCTGGGGATCGCTCAGCAGGAACAGCCCCAGGGCGGCCGTGCGCGGCACGAAGCGGGCCGAGCTGGGCACCACCAGGGCGCGCCGCTGGAGCTGCAGGGGGGAGCGCTGCCACAGCAGCCAGCCCGCACCAGCGGCGAGGCCCAGCAACAGCAGGGTGACCGCCAGCACCACCGCCAGGAAGGGACGGGCTTTCATGCGTCCAGGCAGGCCGTCATGCAGACGCAGCAGGATGCGCCCATCCTGCACCGAACACCAGCCCGTGGACATGCCGATCAGCATCAAGGCCCGCGACCTGCAGCAGCGTCTGGCCGCCGGCGAGGCCATCCAGCTGGTGGACGTGCGCGAATCCGAGGAGCTGGAGCTGGCCCGTCTGCCCCTGCCGGTGATCCATCTGCCCCTCAGCCGCTCCCAGGAGTGGCTGGGTGACCTGCCCGCCCGGCTGCAGCGCGACGTTCCGGTGGCCGTGCTCTGCCACGCGGGGGTGCGCAGCTGGCAGTTCGGCTGCTGGCTGATCCAGGAACACGGCTACGACGCCGTCTGGAACCTGGTGGGCGGCATCGATGCCTGGAGCATCCAGGTGGACCCCGCCGTACCGCGCTACTGAGCACCGCGTTTCTGGCGCTGCCCAGGCCTGCGTTACCGAGCGTCCACGCTGACGGCGTAACCCCCTCAGCCCTCCCTACCATCCAGCCACTCCGGATCGGGGGCTCGTCTTGGCGCAGAACCTCTCTCCCCGTCAGCAGGAGGTGCTGCGCCTGGCCGTGCGCCACTACGTGGACACCGTGGAGCCCGTGGGCAGCCAGACCCTGGTGCGCCGCTTCGCCCTGCCGGCCAGCTCCGCCACGGTGCGCTCGGCCATGGGGGTGCTGGAGCAGCGGGGGCTGCTGACCCAGCCTCATACCTCGGCCGGCCGCATCCCCAGCCAGCTGGGCTACCGGGAGTACGTCGACCGGCTGCTGCCAGCGCCGGGAGCCGCGGCCCAGCAGCTGGACCGGGAGCTCGCCGGCCTCAGTCTGCACTGGACGGCCCTCGACGATCTGCTCGTGCACCTCGGGCGGCGCCTGGCGGACCTCACCGGCCTGCTGAGCCTGATCACCCGCCCGATCAAGACGCAGCAGCGCCTGCAGGAACTGAGGCTGGTGGCCAGCGGCGACCGGCTGATCGTGTTTCTGGTGAGCGGCTCAGTGGCCGGCGGCAACCTCAACCTGCGGCTGCCGCCCAGGGCCACGCCCGAGCTGGCCCGGCTGGAGGACTGGATCAACCGGCAGTTGCGGGCCCACCCCGAGCAGCCGATTGCCTGGCAGCAGTTGCCGCAAGAGCTGCGCAGCAGCGGCCACCTGCTCCGCCAGGCCCTCGACCAGCAGCAGCCGCTCGCAGCGCCGGGCGCCAGTGCCGTGGCCAGTGGCATGGGTGGGCTGCTTGCCCAGCCGGAGTTCAGCCAGACCGCCACGCTGCGGCCCCTGGTGCAACTGGTGGAGGCCACCCCCTACGAGCTGCTGGGTCCCCCGACCGATGCCATCTGGATCGGCCAGGAACATCCCCATGGCGCCCTGAAGGCCTGCGCCGTGGTGCAGGCCGGCTACAGCAGCCTGGACGGGGCCCGCGGCCATGTGGCCCTGGTGGGGCCGATGCGCATGGCCTATGCCACCGCCCGGGCCGCCGTGCAGTCAGTGGCTGCCACGCTGACGCGGCTGCTGAGCTGATCAGCTAGCGGGCTGCCAAGCTGCAGAGAAGCAGCAGCTGAGCCCCTCATCCCCAGCGCCCGATTCCATGGACCCCGTTCCTGCCGCAGGCCAGACCGCACACCGGCAGACCCCACACCGGCAGAGCGTTGAGACTTCCGCCCAGCCGTCCGGGGTGGAGGCATGACCTATTGCGTCGCCTTTCTGCTGGATTCCGGGCTGGTGTTCGCCTCGGACTGCCGCACCAATGCCGGGGTCGATTACATCTCGACCTACAGCAAGATGCACGTGTTCCAGCCGTCGCCGGACCGGCTGTTCGTGCTGCTGGCCGCCGGCAACCTGGCCACCACCCAGGCGGTGCTGAACCAGATTCAGCGCGAGCTGAGGGAACAGGGGGTGGGACCGATCGGCGCCACCCAGACGGGGAAGCCGGTGGGCAGTGGGCCTGGGCTCAGCGGCGAAGCGGGCGATCCGCCCCTGCAGACCAGGGTGTTCGCCGGACTGGATGCCGCCGGCCAGGCGCGACCCACGGCGAAGGTGCAAGAGGCCGGCCAGCCCCCTGACGCCACGGTGCCGCGTTGCGAGRCCCCCAGCCAGGAGGCTCAGGACAGCCCCCCCGAGCCCGACGCTACGGGCCCGAATCTGCTGACGGCCCGCTATCTCTTTGAGGCAGCCGACTACGTGGGGCGCACCAGCGTGGCGGTGCAGGACCGCCACAAGGCATCGCTGCACCAGTCGGGCGCCAGCGCCGAGGCCACCTTCATCCTGGGCGGCCAGATCGAGGGGGACCGCCACGGCCTCTATCTGATCTACCCCCAGGGCAATGCGGTGATGGCCACGCGGGAAACGCCGTTCCTGCAGATCGGCGAGAGCAAATACGGCAAGCCGCCCCTCGACTTCGTGGGCCACTGCGGCCTCTCGCTCGAGGACGCCGCCCGGCTCTGCCTGATCTCCCAGGTGATCACGCGCCGCTCGAACCTCTCGGTGGGCCCGCCCTTCGAGCTGGCGCTGATGCCCGCCAATGAGCTGCGCATCTCGCGGCGCATCAAGCTCAAGAAAGGGGCCCCAGAGATCAGCCGCTCGATGGAGGTGTGGGCCGGCTGCATGCAGGAGGGCCTGCAGCGGCTGCCACGCTTCGCCTGGGAAGAACATCCGCTGTAGCCAGCCGCCAGGCCCGGCAGCCGGCCACCGGTCTCAGCCCCGCAGCTGATCCCCCAGCCGGTCGGCCACGGTGTTCACATCCTTATCGCCGCGGCCGGAGAGATTGAGCACCACCTCGGTGCCGGGCGCCAGGGTGGGGCAGAGGGCGTCGAGGGCCGCGAAGGCGTGGGCGGTTTCCAGGGCCGGGATGATCCCCTCCAGCTCGCTCACCAGCCGCAGGGCCGAGAGGGCATCGTCGTCGGTGACGGCGAGGTAATCGGCCCGGCCGATCTCGCGCAGGTAGCTGTGCTCGGGGCCGACGCCGGGGTAGTCGAGGCCGGCACTGATCGAGTGGGCCTCCTGCACCTGGCCCTCGGCATCCTGGAGCAGCAGGCTCATGGCGCCGTGCAGCACGCCGATGCGGCCCTCGGTGATGGTGGCGGCATGGCGGCCGCTGGCCACCCCCTCGCCGGCGGCCTCCACGCCGATCAGGCGCACGGCGGTGTCCTGCACGAAGGGATGGAACAGGCCCATGGCGTTGGAGCCGCCGCCCACACAGGCCACCAGCACATCCGGCAACCGCCCGAAGGCCTCCTGGCACTGGGCCTTCGCCTCCTTGCCGATGCAGGCGTGGAAGTCACGCACCAGCATCGGATAGGGATGGGGGCCCGCCACCGAGCCGAGGATGTAGTGAGTGCTCTCCACGTTGGTCACCCAGTCGCGGATGGCCTCGCTGGTGGCGTCCTTGAGGGTGGCGCTGCCTGCGGTCACCGGCTGCACCGTGGCGCCCAGCAGGCGCATGCGGAACACGTTGAGGGCCTGGCGGCGCATGTCCTCGGCGCCCATGTACACCACACACTCCAGACCGAAGCGGGCGCACACGGTGGCGGTGGCCACGCCGTGCTGACCGGCGCCGGTCTCGGCGATCACCCGCTGCTTGCCCATGCGCAGGGCCAGCAGGGCCTGGCCGAGGGCATTGTTGATCTTGTGGGCGCCGGTGTGGTTGAGGTCCTCGCGCTTCAGCCACAGGCGCGGACCGCCCTCGGGGCGGGCGTAATGGGCCGTGAGCCGCTCGGCCTCATACAGCGGGGTCGGCCGGCCCACGTAGGTGCGCAGCAGGTGGTTGAGACGGCCGGTGAAGGCGGGATCGGCCCAGGCCTCGGCGGCGGCAGCCTCCAGCTCCGCCAGGGCCGGCATCAGGGTTTCCGGCACATAC
>NZ_JADEWP010000159.1:0-6206 GCF_015207535.1 Cyanobium sp. LEGE 06143
CTTCCGCGCCCCCGTCCCGTCCCCACCCGGAGGCAGTGGCCAGGCAGCAGCAGGGAACAGCCGAGCCGGTGGCCCTGCCCAGGACCAGCGAGAGCGAGCAACTGCTGCGCATCCGCCACTCGATGAGCCATGTGCTGGCCATGGCCGTGCAGCGGCTGTTCCCCAAGGCCCAGGTCACGATCGGCCCCTGGACCGAGACCGGCTTCTACTACGACTTCGACCACCCGGAACCCTTCACCGAGGCCGATCTCAAGGCGATCAAGAAGGAGATGGGCAAGATCATCGGCCGCCGCTTGCCGCTGCAGCGGCTTGAGGTGAGCCGCGCCGAGGCCGAGGCGCGCATCCGGGCCCAGAACGAGCCCTACAAGCTGGAGATCCTGGCCTCGATCGAGGAGCCGATCAGCCTCTACACCCTCGGCGAGGAGTGGTGGGACCTCTGCGCCGGGCCCCACGTGGCCAACACCAGCGAGCTCAACCCCAAGGCCTTCGAGCTGGAGAGCGTGGCCGGGGCCTACTGGCGCGGCGACGAGACCAAGGCCCAGCTGCAGCGCATCTACGGCACCGCCTGGGAAACCCCCGAGCAGCTGGCCGAGCACAAGCGCCGCAAGGCCGAGGCCCTGCGCCGGGACCACCGCCGCCTCGGCACCGACCTGCACCTGTTCTCGATCGAGGACGAAGCCGGTGCCGGCCTGGTGTTCTGGCATCCCCGCGGTGCCCGCATGCGCCTCGAGATCGAGAACTTCTGGCGCGAGGCCCACTTCGCGGCCGGCTACGAGCTGCTTTACACCCCCCACGTGGCCGATCTGGGCCTGTGGAAGACCTCCGGCCACCTCGACTTCTACAGCGAGAGCATGTTCGGGCCCATGCAGGTGGATGAGCGGCAGTACCAGCTCAAGCCGATGAACTGCCCCTTCCACGTGCTCACCTATGCCAGCACCCTGCGCAGCTACCGGGAGCTGCCGATCCGCTGGGCCGAGCTCGGCACGGTGTACCGCTACGAGCGGCCCGGAGTGATGCACGGGCTGATGCGGGTGCGGGGCTTCACCCAGGACGACGCCCACGTGTTCTGCCTGCCGGAGCAGATCAGCGACGAAATCCTGGCCATTCTCGATCTCACCGAGCAGATCCTCTCCACCTTCGACTTCCGCAGCTACGAGATCAACCTCTCCACCCGGCCCGCCAAGTCGATCGGTGAGAGCGCCGTGTGGGAGCTCGCCACCCAGGGTCTGGTGGAGGCCCTGGAGCGCAAGGGCTGGAACTACAAGGTGGATGAGGGCGGCGGTGCCTTCTACGGCCCCAAGATCGACCTCAAGATCGAAGATGCGATCGGAAGGATGTGGCAGTGCTCCACCATCCAGCTCGACTTCAACCTGCCGGAACGTTTTGATCTGCACTACGTGGCCGCCGACGGCAGCCGCCAGCGGCCGATCATGATTCACCGCGCCATCTTCGGATCGCTGGAGCGGTTCTTCGGGATCATGACCGAGAACTACGCCGGCGATTTCCCCTTCTGGCTGGCACCGGAACAGATCCGGCTGCTGCCCGTCACCGACGAGGTGCGCCCCTACGCGGCCTCGCTCAGCGAGCAGTTCCGCCGGGCGGGCATCCGCTGCAGCGTGGATGGCTCCGGCGACAGGCTCAACAAGCTGATCCGCACGGGCGAGCAGATGAAGATCCCCGTGCTGGGGGTGATCGGCGCCAAGGAGGTGGAAGCGGGTGCCATCAGCCTGCGCAGTCGCCGCGACGGCGATCTGGGCACGCTGGCGGCCGGCGATGTGCTGGCAGCAGCCCGGCAGGCCAACCAGCAGCGGGGGGCAGGTCTCGCTCTGGAAGTGGACGCTCTGGAGGCCGCAGCCCAGGCAGCCGGCGGCGACGGGACACCCCGCTGACCATGGCCGACGCGACGCAATGCCTCACGGTGCTGGCGGGCGACATCGGCGGCACCAAGACCCTGCTGGCCCTGTATGCCCTGTGCGGCCCCCGATTGGAGCTGCTGCGCAGTGAGCGCTACCCCTCGGCCGAGTGGCTCGATCTCGCCCCGATGGTGCAGGCCTTCCTGGGCAGCGACTCCCCTCCTGCCGCGGCCTGTTTCGCCGTGGCCGGGCCGGTGCAGGGCGGGGAGGCCCATCTCACCAACCTGCCGTGGCAGCTCAGCGAGGCGGAACTCAGCCGGGACACCGGCATCGAGCGGGTGAACCTGGTGAACGACTTCGCCGTGCTGGTCTACGGCCTGCCGCATCTGGAGCCCCACCAGCAGGCTCCGGTGGTGGCGGGGCAGGCCGTGGCCGCTGAGCCGCTGCTGGTGCTGGGGGCGGGCACCGGCCTGGGGGTGGCGATCGGGCTGCCGGCGCGGGATGGAGCGGAGCTCACTGCCCTGGCCAGCGAGGCAGCCCATGGCGAGTTCGCGCCGCGCAGCGCCCAGGAGTGGGCGCTCAAGCAGTGGCTGCTGGCCAGCCTGGACCTCGAGCGCCTCTCGATCGAGCGGGTGGTGAGCGGCACCGGGCTGGGCCATGTGACCCGCTGGCTGCTGGACTCCCAGGACCCGGGCGGCGCCCATCCCCTCCAGACCCTGGCGGCCACACAGCCAGATGAGCTGCCCGCCGCCACCACCGCGGCAGCAGCCGAGGGCGATCCCCTGGCGAAAGCGGCCCTGGAGGTGTGGCTGGGCGCCTACGGCAGTGTCTGCGGCGACCTGGCCCTCACCAGCCTCAGCCGGGGTGGCATCTGGCTGGCGGGGGGCACCGCCGCCAAGTTGCTGGAGCCCCTGCGGGGCAACACCTTCCGCGAGGCCTTCCTGGCCAAGGGGCGGTTGGGGCGGGTTCTGGCCAACATGCCGATCACGGCGGTGCTGGATCCCGCCATCGGCCAGTTCAGTGCCGCCTGCCGGGCTCGGATGCTGCTGGGCTGAGTCTCGAGGTCACCAACCAGCCCGGATGCCAGGCACGAACCAAACCGCCGCCGATGAACTGAGACACTGAGCCGAACCGAGGAAGCTTCGATGGCGCGCCCCCGCATCGGCCAGGGCGTGGTGGTGCATGTGCCAGCCACCACCGCAAATGTGGGGCCTGGATTCGACTGCCTCGGGGCGGCCCTCGACCTCGACAACGTGTTCGAGATGCGCTGCATCGCCGGCGGCAGCCAGCGCTTCGACCTGATCATCGAGGGCCCAGAGGGGGCCCACCTGCGCGGCGGGCCCGACAACCTCGTCTACCGCTCCGCCCAGCGGGTGTGGAAGGAAGCCTGTGAGGAGCCGGTGGGGCTGGAGGCAAGGGTGCGCCTGGCCGTGCCCCCCGCCCGCGGCCTGGGCAGCAGTGCCACGGCGATCGTGGCCGGCCTGATGGGCGCCAACGCCCTGGTGGGCGAGCCGCTCAGCAAGGAGAAGCTGCTGGAGCTGGCCATTGATATCGAGGGCCATCCCGACAATGTGGTGCCCTCCCTGGTGGGCGGGCTGTGCATGACGGCGAAGGCCGCCTCGCACCGCTGGCGTGTGGTGCGCTGCGAGTGGTCGGCGGAGGTGGTGGCCGTGGTGGCGATTCCGGCGGTGCGGCTCACCACCAGCGAGGCACGGCGGGCCATGCCCAAGGCGATCCCCGTGGCCGATGCGGTGACCAACCTCGGCGCCCTGACGCTGCTGCTGCAGGGGCTGCGCACCGGCAACGGCGATCTGATCACCGACGGCATGCACGACCGCCTGCACGAGCCCTACCGCTGGGGGCTGATCCCTGGGGGTCGCAAGGTGCGTGAGGCGGCCCTGGAGGCCGGGGCCTGGGGCTGCGTGATCAGCGGTGCCGGCCCGAGCCTGCTGGCGCTCTGCCGCCAGGAAGTGGCCGAAACGGTGAACCGGGCGATGGTGCGCACCTGGTACTACGCCGGCGTGGAGTCGCGGGCGGAGGTGCTGAGCGTGCAGCACCGCGGCAGTCACTGGCTGCCGCTGCCGGATCGGCCTGAGAACGCTGAGTAGTTCTACCCAGCCGCCTTGCTGCAACTGGTAAGTTGCTCCAGATCTTGACGGGACTCGGATGGACGGCTCTTTGGCGCTTGTGGCCGCGTCCATTCCGCAGACCCCCTGTTCCTCTCCTCCCCTGGGCCCCCTGGCCGCGGCCCTGCCCGACGCCCTGATGGCAGGCGGGCTGGCCGGTTTCCCCTGGCTCAGCCTGATCGTGTTGCTGCCGGCGGCTGTCGCCCTGGCGATGCCATTGCTGCCGGGGGACGGCAGCGATCCCCGTTGGCCCCGCAGCCTGGCCCTCGGCACCCTGGGGGTGGATCTGGTGCTGATGCTGGTGTGCTTCAGCCAGCACTTCGAGGGCTCCAGCGCCGAGCTGCAGCTGGTGGAGCGCGTCAGCTGGGTGCCGGCCCTCGGGCTGGAATGGTCGCTGGGGGCCGATGGCCTCTCGGCGCCCCTGGTGGTGCTCTCCGGCCTCGTCACCCTGCTGTCGGTGGCCGCCAGCTGGAACATCAACCGCAAGACGCGCCTCTATTTCGCCCTGATGCTGGTGCAGGCCTCAGCCCAGGGGCTGGTGTTCCTCTCCCAGGACTTCCTGCTGTTCTTCCTGGCCTGGGAACTGGAGCTGGTGCCGGTGTACCTGCTGATCGCCATCTGGGGCGGCCAGCAGCGCCAGTACGCCGCCACCAAGTTCATCCTTTACACCGCCACCGCCTCGCTGCTGATCCTGGTGAGCGGCCTGGCCCTGGCCTTCTACGGCGGCCCCTTCAGCTTCAACCTCAGCGAGATGGCCAGCCGCAGCCCCGGCGGGGTCTTCGGCCTGCTCTGCTACGTGGGCTTCCTGATCGGCTTCGGCGTGAAGCTGCCGATGTTCCCCCTGCACACCTGGCTGCCCGATGCCCATGGCGAGGCCAATGCGCCGGTGTCGATGCTGCTGGCCGGGGTGCTGCTGAAGATGGGCGGCTATGCCCTGCTGCGCTTCAACGTGCAGATGCTGCCGGAGGCCCACCTCACCCTGGCGCCGGCCCTGATCGTGCTCGGCATCGTCAACATCGTCTACGGCGCCCTCAACGCCTTCGCCCAGGACAACGTCAAGCGCCGGATCGCCTGCAGCTCCGTGAGCCACATGGGCTTCGTGCTGGTGGGGATCGGCGCCATTGACGCCCTCGGCATGAGTGGCGCCATGCTGCAGATGATCAGCCATGGCCTGATCGCCGCCGCCATGTTCTTCGTGACCGGCGTGTTCTACGAGCGCACCAAGACCCTCTCGATTCCCAACATGGGCGGCCTGGCCAAGGCCCTGCCGATCACCTTCGCCTTCTTCCTGGCCAGCTCCCTGGCCTCCCTGGCTCTGCCGGGCATGAGCGGCTTCGTGAGCGAGATCACGGTGTTTCTGGGGGTCACCGCCAACGACGGCTTCACAATCGGCTTCCGGGTGATCACCATCGTGCTGGCCGCCGTGGGGCTGGTGCTCACGCCGGTGTATCTGCTCAGCCTCTGCCGGCGCGTGTTCTTCGGGCCCAGGATCCCGGCCCTGGCCGTGGTGGGCGACATGAATCCACGCGAACTGCTGATCGGCCTCACCCTGCTGGTGCCCACCCTGGTGATCGGCTTCTGGCCGCGGGTGGCGATCGATCTCTACGAGGCCAGCACCAATGGCCTCTCCAGCCAACTGGCCAGCGTCACGGCCATCACCCTGGGCAGGATCCCCGCCCTCGGCTGAACCACGGCCCACGGCGGCGATCGGCTGAAATAGTCCCAGCTGAACCGCGCTGATGGGCCACGCCACCGCCACCCTGCCGTTGCTCGAGGGCCAGGGATTGCCTGCCTTCGCCCAGATCACCGCCGATCAGGTGGCCACGGCGATTCCGCTGCTGCTGGAGCAGTTGCACAGCGAGCTCAGTGCCCTCGAGACCAACCTGGAGCAGCAGCTCAGCGACCCGAACGCTCCCCTGGCCTGGGAGGCGGTGATGGAGCCCCTGCAGCGGCTGGGCGAGAGGCTGCGCTGGAGCTGGGGAGCGGTGAGCCATCTCAACGGCGTGTGCAACAGCCCTGAGCTGCGCGAGGCCTACCAGCAACAGCAGGGGGCCGTGGTGGCCTTCGGCAGCCGGGCCGGCCAGAGCCAGGTGCTCTACCGGGCCCTGGAGCGGTTGGCCGGCAGCGCGCTCGATGGCGTGCAGCGGCGCATCCTCGAGGCCGAGCGCCGCGACATGCAGCTGCGCGGGGTGGGGCTGGAGGGTACCGAGCAGGGGGCCTTCAATGC
>NZ_JADEWP010000160.1:0-6183 GCF_015207535.1 Cyanobium sp. LEGE 06143
GATGCTGCAGCGGCTGCAACTGGAGTTCGGCTGCCGCATCTGCGGCACCTACGTGATCTCCATGAGTCACACGGTGTCCGACCTGCTGGAGGTGCTGGTACTGGCCAAGGAGGCCGGGCTGGTGGACCCGGTGGCCCAGACCACCAGCCTGCTGGTGGTGCCCCTGTTCGAGACGGTGGAAGACCTGCAGCGCGCCCCGGCCGTGATGGGCCAGCTGTTCAGCCAGCCCTTCTACCGCCGGCTGCTCAGCTCCAGCGAGGGGAGCCAACCCCTGCAGGAGGTGATGCTCGGCTACTCCGACAGCAACAAGGATTCCGGCTTCCTCTCCAGCAACTGGGAGATCCACAAGGCCCAGATCGCCCTGCAGCAGCTCGCCACCCAGCACGATGTGGCGCTGCGCATCTTCCACGGCCGTGGCGGCTCCGTGAGCCGGGGCGGCGGGCCGGCCTACCAGGCGGTGCTGGCCCAGCCCAGTGGCACCCTCAGCGGCCGCATCAAGATCACCGAGCAGGGCGAGGTGCTCGCCTCCAAATACTCCCTGCCGGAGCTGGCCCTCTACAACCTCGAAACCCTCACCACTGCGGTGCTGCAGAACAGCCTGGTGAGCACGCCGGTGGACAACACGCCGAGCTGGAATGAGCTGATGGGCCGCCTGGCCGCCCGCTCCCGCGACTTCTACCGGGCCCTGGTCCATGACAACCCCGATCTGGTGGCGTTCTTCCAGCAGTGCACCCCCATCGAGGAGATCAGCAAGCTGCAGATTTCGAGCCGGCCGGCGCGGCGCAAGAGCGGCGCCAAAGACCTCTCGAGCCTGCGGGCCATTCCCTGGGTGTTCGGCTGGACCCAGAGCCGCTTCCTGCTCCCCAGTTGGTTCGGGGTGGGGGCTGCCCTGCGCGAGGAGCTCGATCAGGACCCGGAGCAGATCGAGCTGCTGCGCCTGCTCTACCAGCGCTGGCCCTTCTTTCGGATGTTGATCTCCAAGGTGGAGATGACCCTCTCGAAGGTCGACATCGACCTGGCCCATCACTACGTGCAGGCCCTGGGACGACCCGAGCGGCGGGAGGCCTTCGAGCAGATCTTCCAGACCATCGCCGCCGAGTTCGACCTCACTCGCGACCTGGTGCTGGCCATCACCGGTCACCAGCGCCTCCTCGATGGCGATCCCGCCCTGCAGCTCTCGGTGGACCTGCGCAACCGCACGATCGTGCCCCTCGGTTTTCTGCAGGTGGCCCTGCTGCGGCGGCTGCGCGACCAGAACCGGCAACCTCCGATGCGCGAAGCTACCGGCAGCGGTTCCGACGGCCGCACCTACGGCCGCAGTGAACTGCTGCGCGGCGCCCTGCTCACCATCAATGGCATCGCCGCCGGCATGCGCAASCCCGTGGCCCCAGGCGAGCTGATGCAGCTCCAGAAGCCCGGTGGACGCACCCCGGCTCCGCCACCGCGCCGCCCCGGGGATCGCCCCGCAGACAGCGGCACTGGCAGCGGCAACACCCCCGATCTGGTCCGCCCGAACGCCGCGCCGGCGGCAGCCCCGCGCCGCCCCGGCTTCCGCGCCCCCGTGCCGGCCGGGCGCCCGCGGCGTCCCGACTGGGATGACAGCGCCAAGCTCGAGGCCCTGCGCAGTCGTGCACCCCAGCGGCAACGGCCCAAAGTCCACATCATTGGCGACAACGACGACGCCCTCACGGCCGAAACCGGCGGCTACGCCGGTGAACAGGAGGCGGTGGTGCTGCAGGCCAGCCTGGCCCGCCCCTCCAAGGCCAGAGTGCGCACCGCAGCCGCTCCCAGGCCCACGGTGGCGGCGCGCAAACGCAAGAAGGAAACCACCCGTCAACGCCAGCGACGCCGTGCCATGGAACTGCGCGCTTCCCGCGAGGCCAAGCAGCAGCGGCCCGAGATGCTGATCGTGCCGGAGGGCAACCTCACGGTGCAGGAATTGGCTGAAAAACTCGGGCTGGAGAGCTCCGAGATCATCAAGAGCCTCTTCTTCAAAGGCATCATCGCCACGGTGACCCAGAGCCTGGATCTCTCCACGATTGAGGCGGTGTCCGAGGAATTCGGTGTGCCTGTGCTGCAGGACGACGCCGAGGAAGCCGCCGCCAAGACGGTGGAGATGATCGAGGCGAGCGACCTCGAGCACCTGATCCGGCGACCCCCCGTGGTGACGGTGATGGGCCACGTGGACCACGGCAAAACCAGCCTGCTCGATGCGATCCGCAAGACCAGGGTGGCCGCTGGTGAGGCCGGGGGCATCACCCAGCACATCGGCGCCTACCAGGTGCAGATCGAGCACGAGGGGGAGCCGCGCAAGCTCACCTTCCTGGACACCCCAGGCCACGAGGCCTTCACGGCCATGCGGGCCCGGGGCACCAAGGTGACCGACGTGGCCGTGCTGGTGGTGGCCGCCGACGACGGCGTGCGACCCCAGACCCTGGAAGCGATCAGCCATGCCAGGGCCGCCAAGGTGCCGATCGTGGTGGCGATCAACAAGATCGACAAGGAAGGGGCTTCGCCGGAACGGGTGAAGCAGGAGCTCTCCGGTCTCGAGCTGGTGGCTGAAGACTGGGGCGGCAACGTGGTGATGGTGCCCGTGAGCGCCATCAAGGGCGAGAACGTGGACAAGCTGCTGGAGATGATCCTGTTGCAGTCCGAAGTGGAGGACCTTCAGGCCAACCCCGATCGCCGCGCCAAGGGCACCGTGATCGAGGCCCACCTGGACAAGGCCAAGGGTCCGGTGGCCACCCTGCTGGTGCAGAACGGCACCCTCCGCCCCGGCAATGTGCTCGCCGCTGGCCCGATCCTGGGCAAGGTGAGGGCCATGGTGGATGACACCGGCAAGCGGGTCAAGGAAGCCGGCCCCTCCTATGCCGTGGAGGCGCTGGGCTTCAGCGAAGTGCCCACCGCGGGCGATGAGTTCGAGGTGTTCGCCGATGAGAAGTCGGCCCGGGCCGTGGTGGGCGATCGGGCCAATGAGGCCCGGGCGACTCGCCTGGCCCAGCAGATGGCCTCCAGGCGGGTGTCCCTGGCCTCGATGTCCGGCCAGGCCAGCGAAGGCGAGCTCAAGGAGCTCAACCTGATCCTCAAGGCCGACGTGCAGGGCTCGGTGGAGGCGATTCTGGGCTCCCTCGAACAGCTGCCCCAGGGCGAGGTGCAGGTGCGGGTGCTGCTCTCGGCGCCAGGAGAGATCACCGAAACCGACGTGGATCTGGCCGCCGCCTCCGGCGCGGTGATCGTGGGCTTCAACACCTCGATGGCCCCCGGTGCCAAGCGGTCTGCCGACGCCACCGGCGTGGACGTGCGCGACTACGACGTGATCTACAAGCTCCTTGAGGACATCCAGCTGGCCATGGAGGGCCTGCTGGAGCCCGAGCTGGTGGAGGAAGCCCTCGGCGAAGCCGAGGTGCGGGCGGTGTTCACCATCGGCAAGAGCGCCGTGGCCGGCTGCTACGTGACCACGGGCAAGCTGCAACGCAACTGCAAGATCAGGGTGCGCCGTGGCCGCGAGGTGGCCTACGAGGGCGATCTCGACTCCCTGCGCCGCAACAAGGACGATGTGAAGGAGGTGGCCACCGGCTTCGAGTGCGGCATCGGCTGTGATCGTTTCACCGGCTGGCAGGAAGGGGATCGGGTGGAGGCGTACAAACTGGTCACCCAGCGACGCACGCTCAGCACCTGAGCGCCGCCCTCTCCTGAGCCCTCCAGCCTTGACCACCCGCAGCGAGCCCCTGCTCTGGCTTCAGCTCACCGCCCTGGGGGCCATCCCCCTGGAGCTGGTGCTGCTGCTCCTGCTACTGGCGGGGGCCGACCCGGGCCCAGCTCCTGCCCTGGAGCGTCTTCTGGTCTGGGGTCTTGGCGTTCTGGCCCCCTCGCTGCTGCTCTGGCGGCAGCCGGCCGACTGCTGTTCGCTATTGCTGGTTCAGGTGCCGCCGGGGGGACGCAGCCCGCTGCAGAGCCGACTCGCTGCCCTGCAGGACGCTCTGCCGGCCAGGCTGCTCGGTGCTCTAGGTGCCCTGGGGCTGCTGCCCCTGCTCTGGACATTGGACGCAAGGGCCGCTGCCGTCTCGGGCTTCTCTCCCCTGGCCCAGAGCAACCGCCTGGTGGTGCTGCTGCTGAGCGTTCCGCTGCTGGCGGTACTGCTCTGGCAGTGGCATCAGCTGATCCAGGGCTTCTGGCTGCTGAGCCGCAGCAAGGAGCAACTGGAGCAGGCGGTGCCGCTCAGCGCCGCGGAGCTGGCGCAACGACGCCTCTCTCTGGGCTTGCCGCTGCTGCTGCTGGGCCCGCTGGTTTCAGTCGGGATCGGCCGCGACAGTGCGGTTGCGATCGAACCAGAGCAATCCCCCGAACAGGACGAGAGCACTGATCTGGATGAGCAGGTCAGCTGAAGCCACCTCGGCTCCAGAGGCCCCGCGCATCGCCATCGTGGCCAGCCCCACGGCGCCGGAGGCCGCCAGAGCCAGCCACAGGGCACGGCGTAGGCCGCGCCAGGGGGTGCGCAGTTCCTGCATCAACCGAGCCCTGAGCTCTGGGTCTATCGGGCGTGGCTGGTTCCCCATGGGCTGCCTGGTTGGAGCGGACCCCACAATGCTAATTTCGATCCGGTGCCGGTGTAGCTCAGCGGTAGAGCAACTGATTCGTAATCAGTAGGCCATCGGTTCAAATCCGATCATCGGCTTCAGCCATCCCAAGAAGCTTGAATCAGACGCACCGTGCTCAGCAGCTTCAGGGCCATGAGGGTGACAGCCGCTGGAGCGCAAGTCGTCTCCAAGGCGGCTCACCTTTTACCCTTGATCCAGGGCGCCTTAAGGGAGAGCGCCGGGAGCAAGAGACGCGCTTGAGATCATGACCACAACGGAGAAAAGAAGCCTGTCGAGCACCTGAACCACGGCTCAGCATGGCTCGAGGACACTAATCACAGGCCATCAGATCATTCAGCCGTGATAGTCGAGCTTCAATCCTCCATCCAATCGTAGATAGAGACAGGCAAGCGGCCTGATCGCTCCAGAAGAGAGTCATCCAGGCACCGCTCCGATAACCCTAGGAGCCACCATTCCATTAGCCCCCTTCTCTAGGGGGCTGTTGTCGTGGAGCGTCTGTCTGATCTTGGTGCATCGGCTGGCAGCACCAGCCGTTTGCAGTTCCAGCGCATCAGTGGCGCTGGATGCAATCAGCGGGGGTTGTACGGAGCCAGATCGCTGGGGCGGGAGAGAACGAAGCCCACCATGGCGGTGAGCACGATCACGAGGCCAGTGAGCCCGGCGATGGCTGCGGAATAGTCAGTGCTCATGGCGATCAACCCAGACCGATCTGGGAAAGGATGCCCTGGCCGGTGAGCAGCTCGGTGCCGAGGCCGATCACGAATCCGAGCATGGCCAGGCGGCCGTTCCAGGTTTCTGCGAAGGCACTGAAGCCAAAGCGGGTGGTGGTGTCGTCCATGGAGATCACGAAGTGTTGCGACGAGTGTAACAGACTGTAAAGGGGTCGTGGCTGGCCAGGGTGGCCAACCGGGCCAGTAGCGCCGGCATGCGGAGTGCTCACAGAAACCTGGCGCACTCAGCGGGCAGGTCGATGCGCTCCGAACTCTCGGCAAGGAGTTCGAAGTCGTCGAACTCGAAACCGGGGCTCACGGTGCAGACCACCAGGCTCCAGCCCCCACAACTGCAGGCGGCCTGCCACCAGTCGGCCGGCACGACAGTCACGGGGTTGGGCGGGCTGGCTTGCGGGCTCGTGGCGCCAGGCCGGGCCAGAGCCGTGAGTCTCGACACGCTGGCTTTTCCCCCCGTGGGCGGCATCTGCCAGAGATCGAGGGGGTCGCCGCCGAGATGCTGCCACGACTCTTCCGCCTGCCTGACACGGTGCCAGCGGCTGACCCCGCCTGCAGCGAGCAGAAACACGATCTGAGTGAAGGCGCAGCGCCTGGCTCCATCGGGCCGCCTCACCGCCAGGCTGCTGCGGTGCAGTTCGCGATACCAGCCACCCTCCGGGTGGGCCTGGAGCTGGAGCTGCTCCACCAGGGCAGCGATCTCAGGGTCTGAATGCATCCGCTCGGGCCTTGCAGGTGAAACCATCAAAAAGCCCCCCTGCTGAGAGGGGGGCTGTAGGGATTCCGTCAGGTCTGGATCTGATGAGGGCTGAAGCCTCAGCCGATCGCCGGGGCGGTCAGAGCCACGGGGGTGGCTTCAG
>NZ_JADEWP010000164.1:0-6024 GCF_015207535.1 Cyanobium sp. LEGE 06143
GCATCAAGCTTTTCGCCTGGCTGCGACCGGTCGTGCTGCTGCGCGTCGCCCTTGTGGGTGTGGGCGCCGCGGTTGGCCTCGCCCTGCTGGGGGTGCTCTGGCCCGAGTCAGACCCGAGCGGCGGCTCCGAAGCGCCTGACGCGCTCGCCGATCTGGCCAAGCCGCCCAGCCGCGCCGTCACGGTGCTGGTGATCGGGGTGGACGCCGATCAACTGCAGGACCCCAACAACAAGGCCGCCCCCGCCGGAGCCGCCAATGCCGACGCCCTGCTGCTGCTGCGCGTCAACCCCGGCGGCCCCCTGCAGGTGCTCAACCTGCCCACCGCCCTCGCGGTGCAGCTGCCNGGCAGCAGCGGGCTCAAGTCGCTCGGCAGCCTCTACCGCCAGGGCGGCGTCGCGCTCACGGCCGACGCCGCCCGCAACCTGGTGGGGCTCGCCAGCACCGAACCGGATCGCTATCTGGTGCTGAGCCGCGGCGCACTGCGCGGCCTCGTGGATGGCCTCGGCGCCCTGGAGGTGAATMCCGGCAGCACCATGGTCTATGAGGACAAGCGCCAGGGACTCAAGATCGACCTGCAGAGCGGCGTCCAGCGGCTCAAGGGCGCCCAGGTGGAGCAGCTGGTGCGCTACCGCGACCCCAGCCGGCCGATCGAGAGCCGCAGCGCCAACCAGGAAGCGGTGATGCGCAGCCTGCTCAGGGAGCTCAACACCCCCGGCCGCAGCCAGGATATTCCGGCCCTGGTCCAGAGCCTCAGGGCTCAGGTGGAGAGCAACCTCACCCCCGCCGAGGTGCTCAGCCTGACGGCCGCCACCCTGAAGCCGGGCCAGAGCGTGAGCTTTGCCACCGTGCCCTTGGCCCCTCCCCCCAAGGATGCGGCCAAGGACGCCAACAAGGCAGCGGCCGGCGGATCGGAGCTGCGGCAGGTCGCCAAGTCGGCGCCCAGTGACCTCTGGCCCCCACCGGCGGCGACCGCCGCCGGCTCCTGAACGCCTAGCCCAGCTTGGTGCAGGCCAGGCGAAGGGCCAGGGCCAGATGGCGCCCCAGGTCATGGGAATCGGCAGCGGCGGCGGCAACGGTGCTGTCCAGGGCCCCGAGCCAGGGCAAGGCCTCGCGGCGACGGCGCTCCGGCTCCCAGGGCAGGCCCCACTGCATCAGGCCGGCCAGGGGCACCGCTGCCTGGCGCAGCAGGGCGGTCATGGCCGCCGGCAGCCCACTGCGCAGCTGCTCGGCGCCCAGCACCGCCACGGTGGGCTGGCGCCAGGCCCCCAGGGCCTCGGCCCAGCAACTGCCGTTCTCCAGGCTGAACCCCGGATCGAGCAGCAGCGGCACCAGCACAGGCCCTGGCGCCGACCGATCAGATGCCGACTGGTTCATTAGCGACGGATCGAACGGGGGCTCGCCGGCCAGCAGGGCGGCCAGTTCCCCGGCGGGCTCCCCACAGCCGGGCCCCTCAACCAKGCCCGGTGCGGCGCTCGTGCCCAGACTCGCCCCCAAACCCGTGCCCAGACCAGCCCCCAGCACCCTCGCCAGGGCTGGAGCCGCCTGCTGCAGCAGGNCGCCCACCGACTCGGGCGGGCCGGCCGCCACCAGCACCAGTCGGGGCGGCAGGGGCGGCAAGCCCAGAGCTGAACCCCGCTCCCCGGAGTGGAGCGGCTCGGAAAGCGTCATGGTTGTTTGCAGTTGTGCGGACCGGCTCGCTTCTACCATCAGACTTGAGCCGACGCGTCTGCGCCCGCCGTGACCAGTTTTCTCACCGCTGATCGGCTGGCACAGGAGCGCACCGCCACCGAAGCCGCCCACGACACCAGGCGGCTGCGCCTGTTCAGTGGCACCTCCAACCACGACCTGGCCCGGGAGATCGGCGCCTATCTCGGCGTGCCAGACGGTCCGCGGGTGATCAAGCGCTTCGCCGACGGCGAGACCTACATCCAGATCCAGGAGTCGATCCGCGGCTGCGACGTGTTCCTGGTGCAGCCCACCTGCGCCCCGGTGAACGACCACCTGATGGAGCTGCTGATCATGGTGGATGCCTGCAAACGGGCCTCGGCCCGGCAGGTCACCGCCGTGATCCCCTACTACGGCTACGCCCGCGCCGACCGCAAGACCGCCGGCCGCGAATCGATCACCGCCAAGCTGGTGGCCAACCTGCTCACCAAGAGCGGCGTGGACCGGGTGCTGGCCATGGATCTGCACTCCTCCCAGATCCAGGGCTACTTCGACATCCCCTGCGACCACATCTACGGCTCGCCGGTGCTGGTGGACTACCTGCGCACCCGCCATCTCGACGAGATGGTGGTGGTGTCGCCGGACGTGGGCGGCGTGGCCCGGGCCCGGGCCTTCGCCAAGCAGATGGACGACGCCCCCCTGGCGATCATCGACAAGCGCCGCGCCGCCCACAACGTGGCGGAGAGTCTCACCGTGATCGGCGATGTGGCCGGCAAGACCGCCGTGCTGATCGACGACATGATCGACACCGGCGGCACGATCGCCCAGGGCGCCCGGCTGCTGCGCCGCAACGGGGCTGCCCGGGTGTTCTGCTGCGCCACTCACGCCGTCTTCTCCCCCCCGGCGGTGGAGCGGCTCTCCGAGCCTGGCCTGTTTGAGGAGGTGGTGGTGACCAACAGCATCCCCCTGGCCGAGGAGCGCCACTTCCCCCAGCTCCGGGTGCTATCGGTAGCCAACATGCTGGGCGAGGCGATTTGGCGCATCCACGAAGAAAGCTCCGTGAGCTCGATGTTCCGCTGACCACTCCTGCCGTGGCCCCGCCGCCCCTGAAGCGAGGCAGCCGGCTCAAGGCCCTGCTGCCGGTGAGCCTCAACGTGCTGCTCGCCGCGGTGGTGGGCCTGCCGATCGGAGCGGCGGCCCGCAGCGCCACGCCCCAGCCTCGCCGTATCGGCGTGTGGCTCACCAACAGCCCCAGCACCCTCTACTACGACGGCGCACGCATCGATCGGGCCGTGGACGATCTGGCCAGGAGTGGCTTCACCACCCTCTACCCGAACGTCTGGAGCAGGGGCACCACGTTCCACCGCTCGCGCCACGCGCCGATGGAACCGGCCCTGGCCAAGGCCAACCCCAACCTCGATCCGATCTGCCGGCTCACCAGCAGCGCCCGGCGGCGCGGCATGGAGGTGATCCCCTGGTTCGAGTACGGCCTGATGGAGCCGGCCAGCGCGGCCATCGTGCGGGAGCGGCCGGAATGGGTGCTGCAGCGCCGCGACGGCAGCACGGGCGTGGAGATGCACGGCACCACCATGGTGTGGCTGAACCCGGCCCACCCGGGAGTGCGCCAGCGCTTTCTCGGCCTGATCACCGAGATCGTGCAGCGCTGTGACGTGGATGGCATCCAGCTCGACGACCACTTCGCCTGGCCGGTGGAGCTCGGCTACGACCCCTACACCCGCCAGCTCTACCGGGCCGAGAAGGGGGTGGAGCCGCCCGCCAACCACACCGACCGCTTCTGGATGAAGTGGCGCCGCCAGCAGCTCACCAGCCTGCTGCGGGAGCTGCGGCAGCAACTGAATGAGCTGGATGCCAGCTCGGGCCGCGGCCGGCTGGGTCAACCGCCTGAGCGGGTGATCAGCCTCTCGCCCGGTCCGTTCCGCTTCGCCTACAACCGCTGGCTGCAGGACTGGGAGCTTTGGTCGGTGGGCGAGCTGGTGGACGACCTGATCGTGCAGAACTACGCCTACTCGGTGCGGGGCTTCGCCAAGGATCTCGACCAACCGGCCCTGGTGAAGGCCAAGGAGTGGGGCATGCCTGTGGAGATCGGCATCCTGGCGGGCTTCGGCGGCCGCACCCCCAACATGACCACCCTGCGGGAGAAGGTGAAACTGGCCACCGCCAGGGGCCACGGGGTGATCTACTTCTATTGGGAGGGGCTGTGGGGCGTCCACGCCGGCCCGGAGGGCGGCGCCTCCCGCAAGGCGGCTTTCCGCAAGCTGCACGAGGAGGTGAACCGCAGCGGCCGCTGATCAGTGCGGCAGGAGCCAGAAGCGGCTCAGCCAGCTCAGGCAGCTCCCAGGCACTGCTCCACCACCTCGCGGCTGTTGGTGGACAGCTCTGACGCCGCCAGGCTCTCGAGGGCCTGGCGCATCTGGCCGCCACGGCCGGGGCCATAGCTCTGCCAGCGGCTGAACACCTTGGCCAGGCGCGAGGCGGTGATCGGGTTGCGGCGGTCGAGGGCCGCGATCTGGCTGGCCATGAAGCGGTAGCCGCTGCCATCGGCGGCATGGAACACGGGCGGGTTGCCGGCCAGGCCACCGAGCACCGCCCGCACGGAGTTGGGGGCCGCCGGATCGAAGCGAGGGTGCTGCAGCAGCCGTTGCACCCGCTCCAGACCATCGCCGAAGGGGGCCGAGGCCTCCAGGGCAAACCAGGCATCCAGGATCACGGGCCTGGACTGCCAGCGCTGGTAGAAGGCATCGACCGCCTCCTGCCGCTCGGGAATCTCCCGGGCCTGCAGGGCCCGCAGGCCGGCCCGCGCCAGGGTCATCGAGGGGCCATCCACGGCCGCCCGGGCCGCGGCGATCACCGCCGCATCCCCGGCCGCAGCACGCCAGCTCCAGATCGTGCCGGTGAGCCTCCGGGCACCGCTGCCGTCCGGCCAGTCCAGGCTCCACTGCGGGGTGCAACGCTCCAGGGCTGCCTGCAGGGGCGCCGCCAGGGCCGCCCCGAACAGGGCCCTCAGGGCCTCCAGGGCCGCAAACAGGGCCGGGGGGTCCGGCTCGCCGGGGCCATCCTCGAGCTCCGCCAGCCCCGGCAGGGACAGCAGCATGGCGCGGCTGGCCTCCGAGAGCCGCGGGTCGTGCAGGATGCGGGCAAAGGCCGTGATCAGGGCATCCTCCAGACCCCCATCCGGCTGGCCAGCGGCCCGGGCGAGCACGGCCTGGCGCAGCAGCCCCTGGCCGGCATCCCAGCGGGCGAAGGCCTCACTGTCGTGGGCCAGCAGGTGCACGAGCTCGCTGCTGGGGCGGCCGATCTCCAGCTTCAGCGGCGCCGAGAACTGACGCAGCAGCGACAGGGCAGGGGGGTGGNGCGGTCGGCTTGGGTCGTAAGAACGGCTTCGGCCCCGTCTTGCGATGTTCCCAAGGCAACGATCATTGCCGGTGCAGGTGTCGGCGTATCGACAGACCCGATCCGCGCGCACTCTCCCGCGGTGGTGGTGATATTGCCCGCCCCCTTTCGGTCGTTCGCGCCGATCTGGACCTCGACAGCGTTCAAACTGGCCGTGATATCACATCCGATGGGAAGGTCGGGCATCAGGGATCTGACCGCCCTCCAGTCCAGATCGCCGTTGACCGGACCAAGCGTCGCCTTGCGCGGCCGCAGGGCGGCCCGCCCGTTGATATCACTGCCCTGCCCCGTCAACGTCCAGTCGATCACAAAGGCGAGCCCCCGCAGACTTGCCCCTTCATCGACCTGCCACTGCAGCACATGGTCGCCGTCCAGCGCCACAAGCCCGTTCCAGATCGTGCCGGACAGCTGGTCTTTCGGGAAAGGCAGATCGACATGCTGCGCGGCAAAGCGAACTGGCATATACACGACCAAAGACCCCAAAAACGCCGTAACACCAAGGAGCAAGACCAATGACCAGAGAGCGAGCAAGCGCGCATAGCCTGAACCGCCGTGAGATGTGTCGGGCTTTGCTGTCAACGTGGTCGCTTCCTGTTCTGGGGCTGCCTCTGGCGGCCTGCGGAGCATTGCCGACGGAGGGCTTTGGCTCGGGTGCCGGGGGCGGCGATGCTGCGCTTCTTTTGCCGCTCAGCGGCCCTGCTTCTGGTCTTGGTCAGAATATGGGGCGCGCTGCAGGTCTTGTCACGCAAGGATTGCCGCCGTCTCAGGCTCCGGCCATCTTTGACACTGCGGATACAGCCGAAGGGGCCGCTCTGGCTGCGCGTCAGGCGCTGGATCAGGGGGCCAAGCTGTTGCTGGGCCCATTGCGGTCCGACCAGACGCCCGCTGTGCTGGCGGTCGCCGGAAATGTTCCGGTGGTCACCTTCTCCAACGATGAAGCGCTTGCGG
>NZ_JADEWP010000015.1:0-21266 GCF_015207535.1 Cyanobium sp. LEGE 06143
TCCAGGTTCTGCTACCTCCACTCCCGTTTCCAGAAGCTCTCGGTGGCTGTCGCCTCGCAGCGACCAAAGAAACCTACAGCACCGAAGGGCCGCTCTCGCAGGCGCTCTTCCATCTCTGTAAGCCTGCTCCTCTCTGGTTCCAGCCTCGCGGCCTTCACCTCTCGGAGCAGTGCAAAACCATAGCACCTGTTCAGCCCTCCTCTGCCTGTGCTTCAAAGGGCCCTGTCGCCATGCGGCTGAGCGGCTGGAGACGCGCGCGCAGGACGGGGGCCTCTCCTGGGATCAGAGCCAAGGCTGGACAGCCGCGCTCGCTGGTGCCGGAAGAGTTCTGAATCAGACAACATCTGAACCCACCAGAAGGGCACCAGCGGCCTGGGCTAGGACCCCTTCTGCCACTGCGGTGCCGCTGCGGAGAGAAGCTTGCTTCAGCGGCCATGGGTCCAGCCAGAGTTCCGTGACGGCCAAGGCGATGGCCCTCGTTGTCAGAACCCGTGCAAGGGCCTGAAAATGGATCTGGGCCAGAGCATGGGCCCACCCCTCCATGGCTGGGGCCCCAAGGGCTTGAGGGGCGTGCAAGGACAGCTTTAGAGCTGAATTGGGCCATCATGGCTGTCAGACAGTCAGCCAGGAGCCGATACAACTTTGGGGAAATACGGTGATTTGCTGATCCCCCACGTCGACCCTGATGTGGGTGTTGGGACCATCAGCTCAATGGAAAGCAACGCATCGGCACTGTCTGGCAGCAGGCTTCATCTGGTTGGATGCATGGGGGTCCAACACTTGATCCTCTTGAAAGCCAGCTCTGGTCACTTGACACGCTCTTCAGCACGGCGCACGCATTCACAGCATCCGACCCTGAATCCACCTTCAATGAGTGAGTCCACTGTCGTGGTGGAGCGCTGATGGAATCCACAGGGCGACCATGTTGGTGTACCTGCAACATCTGCCGGCAGGGAAATCGCGCTTCGAAGGATCTCAACCTATATTTGGGGTTCGATCGATACTCCTTGTCTGCCAAACTTCAGTGCACGCGAACCACCCGACGGCGGCCGACGGCCTGGCCTCTCCCGCGGTGACCGTTCCCCAGCGGTGCGCCCGAAGCGCAAAGGCCTGGCCCTGGCCCGCGGCGTGGGCATTGGTGCGCTGCTGATCGCCCTGGTGGTGGGCATTCAGCTGGGGCGCATCCCCTGGCGCTACCGCCGCCAGATCCTGCTGGCCCAGGGGTTTCTGGTGGGGGCACTGGTGGGCTACGTGGTGGGCCGGGTGAGCGGCTCCGGCCCATCAGAGCCCGAGAGGTGATCGGGGCAGCCGCAGGCCTGTGCCACGATCCCAACCCAGCGCCCCATCTCCTCTGTGACCCTGCGGCTCACCAACACGCTCACCCGTCGCGTTGAGGCGTTCGAGCCTCTGGAGCCGGGCAAGGTGAGCATCTACTGCTGCGGCGTCACGGTGTATGACCTCTGCCACCTCGGCCACGCCCGCAGCTACATCGCCTGGGATGTGCTGCGCCGTTACCTGATCTGGAGCGGCTATGCGGTGACCTTCGTGCAGAACTACACCGACATCGACGACAAGATCCTCGGCCGCGCCGCCGCCGAGGGCAGCTCGATGGAGGTGGTGAGCGAGCGCAACATCGAGGCCTTCCGCACTGACATGGCCCGGCTCAACATCCTGCCCCCGGATCGGATGCCCCGGGCCACGGGCAGTCTCGGGGCGATCCGCCGCATGATCACGGAGCTGGAAGCCAAGGGCGCGGCCTATTCCGCCGACGGCGATGTGTATTTCGCCGTGATGGGCCATGGCGGCTACGGCAAGCTCTCCGGCCGCGACCTGGGCGAACAGCAGGACAATGCCGCCGGCCGGGTGGCGACGGCGGAAGAGGCCCGCAAGCGGCACCCCTTTGATTTCGCCCTCTGGAAGGGCGCCAAGCCGGGCGAACCGAGTTATCCCTCCCCCTGGGGCGAGGGGCGGCCGGGCTGGCACATCGAGTGCTCCGCCATGGTGCGCGAGGAGCTGGGCGACACGATCGACATCCACCTGGGCGGCGCCGATCTGATCTTTCCCCACCACGAGAACGAGATCGCCCAGTCGGAGGCCACCACCGGCAAGCCCCTGGCGCGCCTCTGGCTGCATAACGGCATGGTGAATGTGGGCGGCGAGAAGATGTCCAAGTCGCTGGGCAACTTCACCACCATCCGCGCCCTGCTGGATTCGGGGGTGAGCCCGATGACCCTGCGGCTGTTCACCCTGCAGGCCCACTACCGCAAGCCCCTCGATTTCAGCAGCGAGGCCCTGGAGGCCGCCGCCGCCGGCTGGAAGGGACTCAATGCCGCCCTGGGCCTCGGCCAGCCCAGCGCCGACAGCGCCATCACCCCTGTGCCCAGCGCCGGCGATTCCGGCGCCCTGGAGCCAGAGCTGGCGGCGCTGCGTGAGCGCTTCATCGAGGCCATGGACGACGACCTCAACACCTCAGCCGCCCTGGCCACGCTGTTTGAGCTGGGCCGCCCCCTGCGCAGCCTGGCCAACCGGCTGGAGCGCGGCGACGACAGCGCCGCCGAGGCCGTTGCCAGCCCCGCCATGGCCGCCCGGCTGGGCCTGCTGCAGGAGCTGGCGGCCGTGCTGGGGCTGAAGCCAGAGGCCCCGGCCCCGCCGCAGAACCCCGCCGGCACCGCGGCAGCCCCCGAAGAAGCGGAGATCCTGGAGCGCATCGAAAGCCGCCGCGCCGCCAAGGCCTCCCGCGACTACGCCAGCGCCGACCGCATCCGCGCCGAACTGCAGGCTGAGGGCATCGAGCTGATCGACCGCCCTGGCGGCCACACCGAGTGGCTGCGCCGCTGAGCCGGCTGCCCGCAGCCCGCGCCGCTCACTCCGGCGGCACCTGATCAGCCATCAGCCGCTCAATGCGGCGGATCCGCACCAGGGTGGTCTGCCACACCTCCAGCTCAAAGGAGCGCCCGGCATCGCCGGCCTGCACCGCCTCGCGGCAGCTGACCACCATCGCCTCAATGTCCTGGCGGGCCTCAAAGGCATCCCAGAGCTTGCGCTCCAGCCGGGCCCGCTCGATGAAGTTCCAGCGCTGCAGCCAGCCCGGCATTGCCGTCATCGTTCCGCCATCCACTGGCGCCAGTCAAACCCCTGGCCGGCGGGGCTCAGCCGCTCCAGCTGCGGGCCAGGTCGAGCACCGACACCACCAGGCCCACCGTGATGGCGGGCGGCGACAGCCAGCGCAGGGCCCAGAGCAAGGGCCGCACCAGGGCATCAGAGCTGCCGGACTGACGCAGATCCTCCAGGAAGCGCGCCGGGGCACCCCAGCCCAGCAGCAGCGCCAGCCCCAGGCCGCCACTGATCAGCACCACCCCGCCGAACACCGCATCCATGCGCTCCAGCACGCCCACATCCAGGGCCGAGGGCAGCCCCAGCACGGCGATCAGCAGCACCAGCAGCCAGGTGGTGCGGCGGCGGCTCCAGCCCAGGCGGTCCATCAGGGAGCTGGTGGGCACCTCCAGCAGCGACACAGCGGAGGTGATCGCGGCGATGTAGGCCAGGGCGAAGAACACCACGGCCACCAGCCGGCCGCTCAGGCCCAGGGAGGCCAGACCGGTGGGCAGGGCGATGAACAGGGTGCCCACGGTGCTGCCGCTCACCACGTCGCCCAAGCCGAAACTCGCCACCACCGGGAAGGTGACGCAGCCGGCCATCAGCCCGACGGCCGTGTCCATCGCCACCACGCTGGCGGCCTCGCGAGGAATGGGGCTGCGCCGCTCCAGGTAGGCCGCGTAGGCCAGGATCGCGCCGATACCGGTGCCGATCGAGAAGAAGGCCTGGGTGAAGGCGTTGCGGATCGTGGCCGGGTCGACCAGTTTGGCGGCATCCCAGCGCAGCAGGAAGGTGCGGTAGCCGGCGGCTGTCTCCGGCAGGGTGCTGGCCCACACCAGCAGGCCGAGCAGCATCAGGAACAGCAGCGGCATGCCCCAGCGGCTGAGCCGCTCGATGCCGCCACGGATGCCTGCGGCCACCACCACACCCGTGAGGGCCAGGCTGAGCAGGTGGCCGAGCACGGCATCACCGCCACTGCTGATCGACGAGAAGAAGGTCTGCGCCGCCGCCATGTCGCTCGGCAGGCCATCAGCCAGGGCATGCAGCAGGGTGCGGCCCGTCCAGCCCATCAGCACGGCGTAATAGGAGAGGATTCCCGTGGCAGCCGCCATGTAGAGCCAGCCCAGCGGCGCCCAGCGGCGGCCCCCCGCCGTGACCGGCGCCAGCAGCGGCGCATGGCCGGTGCTGCGCCCCAGCACCATCTCGGCCACCAGCACCGGCAGGCACACCAGCAGCACGATCAGCAGGTAGAGCAGCACGAAGGCGGCACCGCCGCCCTGGGAAGCCCGGTAGGCGAAGCCCCAGAGATTGCCCAGGCCCACCGCACTGCCCGAGGCCGCCAGCACGAACCCCAGAGCCGAACCCCAGTGTTCCGGGGGCCTGCCGCGGTCGCCGATGCGGAAACGGGTCATGGCAGCTGTGGAGACCGCCCCAGTGTCCAGCACGCGGCCATCAGGCGCCCATCTCCTGGCCACCGGCGCGGGCCTGCAGCTGCTCCAGCCCCGTCACCAGGGCCACCCCGAGGCCCATCAGCAGCAGAGCCACGGCCAGGGCCCCGCCGCTGGTGGGAGGCGCCAGGGCATCGCGCAGCACCACCACCGCGCCCCTGGCGTTGACGACACTCTCGAGCACGACACGAAACGGCCAGATCTTCCAGAGCGAGCCGGCCATGAAGCCCACCAGCAGGGCCACGGTCTGCCCGTGCCAGCGCTGCAGCAGCCAGCGCAGCAGCCGCACAAACAGCAGCAGGCCGGTGATACAGCCCAGGGCAAAGGGCACCAGGGTGCCGAACTGCAGCCCCTTCACGGCCTCGAGCACGTGCTGGTACTGGCCCAGCACCAGCAACAGGAAGGAGCCGGACACCCCTGGCAGGATCATCGCCATGATCGCCACAGCGCCGCTCCAGTAGATGGTGACGGGGTCGTGGGGCATGGTCACCGGCACCCGGGTGACCAGCAGCAGCGCCCCCAGCACCCCGCTGGCCATGGCGATCAGGCCGGAGACGCCCCAGTGGGCGTGGCGGGCGATCAGCACGATCGAGCCCACGATCAAGCCGAAGAAGAAGGCGAACAGCAACACCCGGTGGTCGGCATAGAGCCAGGTGATCGGCCGCACCAGCAGCAGCACCGACCCCAGCAGCCCCGAGAGCAGGGGTAGCAGGAAGCCGAGGTGCACCCGCGCTGCCGCCTGCCGCCAGGCGCCACGACCCAGCAGGGCCAGGAAGGTGAGGTCGAAGCCGGCCACGGCCTCCAGCAGGCGGCCGTAGATGCCGAGNMTGWMKSYYATRCWNCCCCCCGAAACCCCCGGCACCACATCGGCGGCGCCCATCGCCAGGCCACAGAGCAGCACGTAGGGCAGGGAGGGCGCGCGGGCCATGGGGGAATCAGTGGGACACTTGAAGCGCCGCAACCTTAGGGAGCCCTGCCGTGAAAGCCATCAGCGTGCTGGGGTCCACCGGCTCCATCGGCACCCAGACGCTGCAGCTGGCCTGCGAATTTCCCGACCGCTTCAAGGTGGTGGCCCTCACGGGGGGCAACAACCTCGACCTGCTGCTGGAGCAGATCCTGCGCCATGCCCCCGAGGCGGTGGCCCTGGCCGATGGCGAGCGAGTGGCGGAGCTGCGCCAGCGCCTGGCGGCCCTCGATCCGGCCCACCAGCCAGCACGGCTGCCGGAGCTGCTGGGGGGCCTCGACGGCCTCTGCGCCGTGGCCGCCTGGCCCAGCGCCGACCTGGTGGTGACGGGCATCGTGGGCTGCGCCGGCCTGCTGCCCACCCTGGCGGCGATCCGCGCCGGCAAGGACCTGGCCCTGGCCAACAAGGAAACCCTGATCGCCGCCGGCCCGGTGGTGCTGCCGGAACTGGCGCAATCCGGCAGCCGGCTGCTGCCTGCCGATTCCGAGCACTCCGCCATCTTCCAGTGCCTGCAGGGCACCCCCTGGGCCGACACCGCCCGCCTCTCCACAGGCGTGCCCACCCCTGGCCTGCGTCGCATCCAGCTCACCGCCAGCGGCGGCGCCTTCCGCGACTGGCCCGCCGCCGAGCTGGCCCGGGCCACCGTGGCCGATGCCACCAGCCACCCCAACTGGAGCATGGGCCGCAAGATCACGGTGGATTCGGCCTCGCTGATGAACAAGGGCCTGGAGGTGATCGAGGCCCACTACCTGTTCGGGCTCGACTACGACCACATCGAGATCGTGATTCACCCGCAATCGATCATCCACTCAATGGTGGAGCTGGCCGATTCCTCGGTGCTGGCCCAGCTGGGCTGGCCAGACATGAAGCTGCCGCTCCTCTACTGCCTCAGCTGGCCCGGTCGGCTGGAGACCCCCTGGCGCCGCCTCGACCTCACGCAGGTGGGCCAGCTCAGCTTCCGCGCCCCGGAGCCGGCCAAGTACCCCTGCATGGCCCTGGCCTACGCCGCCGGCCGGGCCGGCGGCACGATGCCGGCGGTGATGAACGCCGCCAACGAGCAGGCCGTGGCCCTGTTCCTCRAGGAGCAGGTGCATTTCCTCGACATTCCGCGCCTGATCGAGCGAGTGTGTGACCGCCACCGGGCCGACCTCACCGCCAGGCCATCCCTGGACGACGTGCTGGCGATCGACGCCTGGGCCCGCCAGGCGGTGCGCGAGGCTGCCGCCCAGCTCAGCGCCCGCACGCCAGCCGCCCTGCCGGTGTGATCCCTGCCATGCCCGTGGCMCAAGCCCCGMTCGCCCACCACCTGCTGCTCTGCGCCACCCCCACCAAGGCGCTCTGCTGCCCTGATCCCGCCCTGGGCGCCGCCAGCTGGGATGTGCTCAAACGCCTGGTGCGGGAGCTGGGCCTGGAGGATCCGGCCCGCCCAGGCGGCATCGTGCTGCGCACCAAGGCCGATTGCCTGCGCATCTGCAGCGAGGGCCCGATCCTGCTGCTCTGGCCGGAGGGGATTGTGTACGGGGCTGTCACACCCGAGCGGGTGGAGCGGATCGTGCGGGAGCACGTGGTGGGCGGCGTGCCCATCGAGGAATGGATCCTGCGGCGGCAGCCCTTCAGCTCAGCAGCCGCTGCAGCCAGCGCAGGGTGAGCTGATCGGCCCAGGTGGCCGATGGGCCATCACCGCGAGCATGGAAGCCGTTGTGGCCGCCCCCGGCCGTGAGCACCACATCGGCGCAAAGGGCGGCCGGAGCTGCGGCGGCCAGCTGCTGGGTGGCCGTGGCGGGCACCCAGGGATCATCCAGGGCGTGCACCAGCAGGGTGGGCGGCAGGGGAGCGCCCGCCAGCAGCCGCTGCAGCGGGGAGGCGTCGCGGTAGTAGGCCTCCACGCTGGGATAACCCCAGCGTGGCGCCGTGATGGCGGCATCGAAGGCGCGGATGGAGCCGGGGGCCCCGGGGCCCTGCAGCCGCGCCTGCTCGGCGGGGTCGAGGCCGAAGGGGTCGTCCTGGGTGAGGGCGATCAGGCGGCGCAGCAGCCAGCGCTGGTAGAGGCGGTTGCGGGGCCGGCCGATCTGATCGGAGCAGGCGGCCAGATCGAGGGGACTGCTGACGCACACCAGCCCCGCCAGCAGGCCTGGCTCGGCCAGGGCGGCATTGAGCAACACCGTTCCCCCAAGGGAAAGCCCCACGCCGAGCAGCGGCGCTGGCGCCGCCAGGGCGGCGATCTGGTGCAGCACCGACAGCAGGTCGCGATTGCAGGCGGCGGCATAGGTGCCCGCCGCCAGGGGCCGGCCGGGGCCCGCGCCGCGCAGATTGAGGCGCAGCACGCCGAAACCGGCCCCGGCCAGGGTCTGGCCCAGGCGGCGCACACCGCGGGCCTCACTGCTGCCTCCGAGGCCATGCAGCAGCACCACAAGGGCTGGAGGTGTCGCCGTGGCAGGAGCCGGTGCAACGCTCAGGCCAACCAGAGCCTGGGGCTGGTGCAACGGAGCGGCTCCAGGCGCACTTGGGATGGGATCCAGGGGAAAGCGAAGGGTTGCGGCGCCCTCCTCTGGCAGCCGCAGCGGCCGCAGCGTGTCGCGCAGGGTCTGCAGATCCGGCCCCCACCAGGGCCAGCGTGGGCCGGGCCATGGGCTGCCGAGCCAGGGGGGACACACCTCACGGAGCATCGGGATCAGCAGCCGGACCGGGACATCCTCAAGCCATGGCGCCCCCGGCTCAGGACGCCACCTTCTGCCGCCCCACCCCCAGCTCCCGCAGTTCCGAAAGCAGGCCGWTGAGCACCACCTTGGCGTCGCCGAACACCATCGCCGTCTGGGGCAGCTCGAACAGGCCATTGGCGATGCCGGCGTAGCCGGCGCCGRGGCTGCGCTTAACCACGAACACCTGGCGGGCCTGGTCCACCTCCAGCACGGGCATGCCGTAGAGGGGGCTGGCGGGATCGGTCTTGGCGTCGGGGTTCACCACGTCGTTGGCGCCCAGCACGATCGCCACATCCGTGCGGGGGAACTCGGGATTAATGGCGTCCATCTCCTGCAGCTGCTCGTAGGGCACATCGGCCTCGGCCAGCAGCACGTTCATGTGGCCGGGCATGCGACCCGCCACGGGATGGATCGCGTAGTTCACCTCGGTGCCATTGGCCTCGAGCACCTTGGCCAGCTCCCGCAGGGCGTGCTGGGCCTGGGCCACGGCCAGACCGTAGCCGGGCACGAACACCACCCGCTCGGCGTTCTCCAGGGCCAGGGCGCACTCCTCAGGACTGCAGCTGGTGATGCGGGTGTAGCCGGCCTCGCTGCCGCCGCCGCCCACCTTGGCCGCCACGCCCAGGGCGCCGCCGAACAGCACGCTCACCAGGGAGCGATTCATGGCGGTGCACATCACCTGGGTGAGGATCAGACCGGCCGAGCCCACCATGGCGCCAGCCACGATCAGCAGCTGGCTGCCCACCACGAAGCCCGCCGCCGCCGCCGCCACGCCCGAGTAGCTGTTCAGCAGCGAGATCACCACCGGCATGTCGGCGCCGCCGATCGGCAGGGTGAGGCCGATGCCGAGCAGGCAGGAGCTGGCCACCAGCACGGCCAGCAGCGTAGGGCCGCCGGAGCTGCTCAGCAGCACCGCCGCCGCCAGGGCCACCGCCGCCAGGGCGATGTTCACCCCGTGGCGCAGGCCGCTCTGGGTCCAGCCCGGCGTGCCCAGCCAGCCCTGCAGCTTGGCCATGGCCACGATCGAGCCACTGAAGGTGATCGCGCCCACCACCACCGAGATGGCGATCGACACCTGGGACACCAGGTTGGAAGCATCAGCGCGGAACAGGGCCACCCCCACGGCCACCAGCAGCGAGGAGAGGCCGCCACAGCCGTTGAACAGGGCCACCATTTCGGGCATGGCCGTCATCGGCACCCGGCGGGCGGTGATCAGCCCGGCCAGGCCACCCACGGCGGCGCCGGTGGCGATGCCCGCCCAGGCGATCGGCGCCGGGCGCAGCTGGATCAGCAACCCAGCCACCGCCAGCCCCATGGCCAGGGCGGCCAGGCCATTGGCGGAGCGGGCCGAGCGCACCTTGGCCAGGCCCTTGAGGCCCAGGGCGAGCAGCAGCACGGCAGCCAGGTCGATCACCACGGGAAACGCGGCGCTCAGGGTGTCCATCAGGTTCAGGCGGTAGGGAAGGGGAGTCGGTTCAGCGCGGTTTGCGGGCGAACATCGCCAGCATGCGGTCGGTCACCAGGAAGCCGCCCACCACGTTGAACAGGGCGAAGCCGAGGGAGAGGGAGCCCAGCAGCAGCAGCACCGGGGCATCGCCGGCCTGGGAAATCAGCGTGAGCGAGGCCAGCACGGTGATGCCGCTGATGGCGTTGGCGCCGCTCATCAGGGGAGTGTGCAGGGTGGGGGGCACCTTGCCGATCAGTTCCAGCCCCAGCAGGCTGCCGAGCAGCAGCACCCAGAGCGATTCGGAGAGGCTGCCCATCAGGCCACCCCCGCCAGCTGGGGTTCATCGGCGGCCACGCCCACCACATCGGGGCGCCAGCAGCGACCCCCATGGGTGATCAGGCAGCCCGCCACGATCGGATCGTCGCGATCGAAGCCGAAGCTGGCGCCGGGCGGCGGGTTCAGGCTGAGCAGATGCTCCAGCAGGGCCGCCACGTTGCGGGCATAGAGGGCGCTGGCATGGTTGGGCACGCTGCTCGGCAGGGCATCGGCGCCGATCAGCTGCACGCCTTGGCGCAGCACGGTCTGGCCGGGCACGGTGCAGGCGCAGTTGCCGCCCTGGCCCACGGCCAGATCGACCACCACCGCCCCGGGACGCAGCCGATCCAGCATCGCCTCGCTGATCAGCCGCGGCGCCGGCCGGCCGGGCACCTGGGCCGTGCAGATCACCATGTCGGCCTGGACGAGCTGCTCTTCGAGCTGCTGGCGCTGGGCAGCCAGGAAGGCCTCGCTGGCCGCCTTCGCATAGCCGCCCGCCTCGCCCGGGGCCTCATCCCGCTCAGGCGGCGCCACGAAGCGCCCTCCCAGAGACTCCACCTGTTCGCGGGCGGCGGCGCGCACATCGCTCACATACACCACCGAACCGAGACGGCGGGCGGTGGCCAGGGCCTGGAGGCCCGCCACGCCGGCACCGAGGATCAGGGTGCGGGCCGGCTGGATCGTGCCGGCGGCCGTCATCAGCATCGGCACGTAGCGATCCAGGGCCGCGGCCGCCAGCAGCACCGCCTTGTAGCCGGCGATGTTGGCCTGGGAGGAGAGCACGTCCATGGTCTGGGCACGGCTGGTGCGGGGCAGCAGCTCCATGGCCAGGGCCGACACCTGACGGCGGTTGAGGGCTCCCACCAGGGCGTCGGCGCCGTAGGGGGCCAGCAGGCCCACCAGCACGGCGCCGGGGCGCAGCTGCTCCAGGCGCTCCTGGCAAGGGGACTGCACACACAGCACCCCATCGAGGTGCTCCCAGCTGGGAGCGTCAGCCGCCAGGAGTTCGGCGCCGGCCGTGGCATAGGCCTGATCGCCGTAGCCGGAGGCTTCACCGGCCCCGGCCTCCACGGCGATGCTCAGGCCCTTGGCGCTGAGTCGCTGCACGGTTTCGGGAGTGGCGGCCACCCGCGCCTCCCCGGGGCGGACTTCCCGCGGAATCAGGAGCTGGGGGGGAGACTGGGACACCGGCGCTGCACATGGTCCTGTCTGTATTAGGAAGCCAGTTGCAGGAGGCGGCAACGGATCGGGGGTCAATGTGCGGGCATGCCCACCTGGCAGGCTCTGGACACACCACCGGATCGGCGTCACTACACAATCGGCAGCAATTCCTGCTCGATGCAGCGGGCCAGGGCTTCGGCCTGGTAGCGGTGCAGCAGGCGGGCCCGCAGGATCAGCGGGTCGATGTCGCACTCCAGCAGCCAGCAGAGCTCCAGGTGGCGGCGTCGCCACGCCGACGAGGCGATCGGCATCCGGGGTGGGGGAACCATGGCCGCGCTCGACTGCCGCTCACCCGGAAGCTAGGCAGCCTGCAGAACCTGCCCATCAGCGAGAACACTTATTTGTAAGGGCGTTTTGGGATAGGAGCGTTCTGGGCCGTTTCGGGGACAATGCAGGCTCCAGGAGTGCCATGCCCCACCCCTCCTTCACCATGTCTGCGGGGAACGGTTCGGCCGCGGCCTGCCCGATCCGCCCGCGCCAGTGGCAGAGCCAGCTGATCCAGCTGTTGCGTGCCCGCCTGGTGCAGGCAGCCGCTGGCGGCCAGGACGTGCTGATCCACGCCGGCCCCGGCGCCGGCAAGACCCTCGGCGCCCTGCTCAGCTTTCAGCGCCTCCAGGCGGAGGGACGGCTGGATCACCTGCTGGTGTTCTGCCACCGCACCACGATCGCCAGCCAATGGCAGGCGGCCGCCGTGCGCCTGGGGATGCAGCTGCAGCTGTGGAGCCCCGACGACGAGCTGGCGGCCCCCCAGGCCGGAGAAGCCCGGCAGGGCCTGGTGCTCAGCTACCAGGCCGCCGCCCGCTACCGCCAGCGCCTCGAGGCCGCCTGGAGCGACCCCTGGAGCGCCGATGGACCAGGTGCGATCGGAGGGGGCCGCTGGCTGGCGATCGCCGATGAGGTGCACCACCTCGGCATCGATCCGGAGGAACCCGAGGCGGCAGCCTGGGGCCAGGCCTTCAGCCGACTTACCGCCGGTGCCGCCCTGCGGCTGGGCCTCACCGGCACCCCCTTCCGCGCCGACAACCTGGCCTTCTGCGCCGCCCGCCGCATTCAGGAGCGCCAGGGCGATCAAACGGTGGAGCACATCCGCCCCGATCTGAGCGTAGAGCCCAGGGCCCTGATCGCCGCCGGCGATGTGCGGCCGCTGGAGTTCCGCTTCCAGGACGGCTGGGTGGAACATGGCCGCCCGATCGAGGCCAACCCGCTGCAGCACGGCGACMCCGAAACCTCGCCCCTCTCGGCCGAGGCCCGCGAGAGCTGGCGGGCCCGCAACCTGCGGCGGGCCATCCGCCTGGGTGATTCCAGCAGCATCGCCCTGCGGCTGCTGCTGCGCGCCCGCGATCGCCTCGAACGGGTGCGGCGCGAGCACCCCGAGGCGGGCGGGCTGGTGATCGCCCGCGACATCGCCCATGCCGGCCAGCTCAGCGCCCTGCTGCGGGAGCAGGGCGATCGGGTGCATCTGGTGCACTCCCAGGATCCCCAGGCGGCGGAGCGGCTGGCGGCCTTTCAGGCGGGGGAGGCCGACTGGCTGGTGAGCATCGACATGTGTGCCGAGGGCTTCGATGCCCCCCGGCTGCGGGTGGTGGCCTACCTCACCACCGTGGTGACCCGCAGCCGCTTCGTTCAGGCGATCACCCGGGCCGTGCGGATGGAGGCGAGCCGCGCCGCCCTGGAGGCGATTCCGCGCCATCCTTCCTATGTGTTCGCCCCCGCCGATCCCCTGCTGATCAGCTACGCCAGCAGCTGGTCGCTGAGCGAACCCTATCTGCTGCGGAGCCGCTCCACCCCGGCGGCGGCAGCTGGAGCGGGCCCGTGCCCCGGGGGGCAACGTCCCCTGGAGGCGATTCGTGAAGAGGCGGGCGCGGTGCTGCGCCTGCGCGGGCCCGAACTGCCTGGCTTCCTGAAGCGCCCCGCCTGAAAGGCCCAACTGAGCGACCCTTCACCACAATCCTGTACGGATTTGCTCAAAACACTTGCCAAAATCGGCCAAAGGGGCGACGCATTCACGACGTTGTGTCAACCACTACCTCAATCCGGCTCGGCAGCCGCCAACGTGGTGCCACAAACGGAATGTGAGTCGGGATCATGGATGCTCCACTGAACCGCCGACTCACCGTTGCCGTGAGCTGGGCCCTCGCCCGCCGGGCCACCCTCGATGCTCTGGAGCATTACGAAGAAAGCTACGCCCTCACGGAGGAGTTCCGCGAATGGCTACTGGGCGTGGAAGACCATCCCCAGGTGCTGGAGCTGGGCATGCTGATGGTGCCCAACAACCTGGGCAAGGCCGTGAACCCTGAGATCGACGGCATCCTGGAGCTCTGAGCGCAGCAGGCCGCCCCGTCACCTAGGCTGCAACTCATAGTCATTCCGCATAAGCCGTGTCCGCCGAGAGCAGCCCCGCCGTCCAGAGCCGACCAGAGATCGAGAACCTGGTGATCGTGGGCTCCGGGCCGGCCGGCTACACAGCCGCCATCTACGCCGCCCGCGCCAACCTGCGGCCCCTGCTGATCACCGGCTTCCAGGACGGCGGCATCCCCGGCGGTCAACTGATGACCACCACCCACGTGGAGAACTACCCCGGCTTTCCCGATGGGATCCTGGGGCCTGACCTGATGGATCGGATGAAGGCCCAGGCTGAGCGCTGGGGCACCGAGCTGGTGCTCGCCGATGCCACCGCCATCGACCTCTCCCAGCGGCCCTACCGGGTGAGTGCCGATGGCGTCACCTACATGGCCCACAGCGTGATCCTGGCCACCGGCGCCAGCGCCAACCGGCTGGGCCTTCCCAGTGAGCAGCAGTTCTGGAGCCGCGGCATCAGCGCCTGCGCCATCTGCGACGGCGCCACCCCCCAGTTCCGCAACGAGCCCGTGGCCGTGGTGGGCGGCGGCGACTCCGCCTGTGAGGAGGCCGTGTACCTCACGAAGTACGGCAGCCAGGTGCACCTGATCGTGCGCTCCGGCCAGCTGCGGGCCAGCAAGGCCATGGCCGATAGGGTGCTGGCCAATCCCGCCATCAGCGTGCACTGGCACCGTCAGGTGCTCGATTGCAGCGGCGGGGACTGGCTGGAGTCCCTCACCCTGCAGGACACCCAGGCAGACGGCCGCGAGCAGCTGGCCGTCAAAGGCCTCTTCTATGCCATCGGCCACACCCCCAATACACGCCTGGTCAAAGACCAGCTGGAGGTGGACAGCCTCGGCTACCTGGTGACCCGCCCCGGCCGGCCCGAAACCAGCCTTGAAGGCGTGTTCGCCGCCGGCGACGTGGCCGATGCCGAGTGGCGCCAGGGCGTCACCGCCGCCGGCAGCGGCTGCCAGGCGGCCCTCGCCGCCGAGCGCTGGCTCACCCACCACAACCTGGCCACCACGGTGAGCCACACGCCCGTGGATCCGCAGACAGTGGGCGAGCCGAAGCGCACCGCCGTGAGCGATGAGGCCAACTTCGATCCCGCCGCCCTGTGGCAGAAGGGCGGCTACGCCCTGCGCAAGCTCTACCACGACAGCGACAAGCCGCTGCTGGTGGTGTACACCTCCCCCACCTGCGGGCCCTGCCACGTGCTCAAGCCCCAGCTCAAGCGCGTGCTCGACGAGCTGGGCGGCGCCGCCCAGGGGGTGGAGATCGACATCGAGGCCGATCAGGAGATCGCCGTACAAGCCGGTGTCACCGGCACCCCCACGGTGCAGCTGTTCTTCCGCAAGGAACTGCAGCAGCAGTTCAAGGGCGTGAAACAGCGCAGCACCTTCAAGGCCGCCATCGAAGGGCTGCTGGCCGTACCCGTCTGAGCCGGTTGGCGCTGGGCGGGCCCAGGCTCAGCGGCGCCGGGGGCCGCCCGGACGGTTGCCACCGGCGCGGGGGCCCGTGGCGCCGGCGTTGCGCTCCCGGTAGGTGATGCGGCCGCGGGTGAGGTCGTAGGGGCTGATCTCCACCAGCACCTTGTCGCCCGCCAGCAGCTTGATCCGGAACTTGGTGAGCTTGCCTGCGGCCCTGCACAGGCATTGGTGACCAGAGGGCTGCTCCAGGGTCACCAGGTAGAACCCGTTGCCCTGTTCCTTCTCAATCACACCGGAGGTCTCAATCATGCAGCGAAGCGGCCAGGCGAAGCAACAGCTCTCTGCAGCTTAGGCGTCACAGGGCCGCCCCCCTGCCGGCCGGCGAGGCTCAGGGCCTAGGGTCTGCGCCACCTCTGCAGCAAGCCCCACCGCCATGATCCTTCCTCCTCTCAGCCTGGATCTTGGCTTGCTGTTGATTTCGATCGGGGTGGTCAACCTCTGGAACGTCCGCCAGTCCTGATGCCGCGCTGACCACCCTTCTCTTCCATAAGCCCTACGGGGTGCTGAGCCAGTTCAGCCCCGAGCCCGGCAGCCGCTGGCGCTGCCTGGCGGAGTTCATCCCGGTGCCCAGGGTCTACGCCGCCGGCCGTCTCGATGCCGACAGCGAGGGCCTGTTGCTGCTCACCGACAACGGCCAGCTGCAGCGGCGTCTCACCGATCCCAGCTWTGGCCACTGGCGCACCTACTGGGTTCAGGTGGAGGGCCAGGCCAGCGACCACGCCGCCGCCCTGGAGCAGCTGCGCCGAGGCGTGCTGCTCCAGGGGCAGTGCACCAGGCCCGCCCGGGTGCGCTTACTGGCGGACCCCGCCCTGCCAGCGCGCCAGCCGCCGATCCGGCAGCGTGCCCGGATTCCAGTGAGCTGGCTGGAGCTGCAGTTGCAGGAGGGCCGCAACCGGCAGGTGCGGCGCATGACCGCCCTGGTGGGGCTGCCCACGCTGCGCCTGGTGCGGGTGGGCATCGACCTGATGGATGGCCAGGAGCCGCTCAATCTGCGCGATTTGCCCCCCGGCCAGTGGCGCCCGGYGACGGCTGTCGAGCAGGGGCGCCTCAATCGCCTGGGGCGGCCCTCACCCGGTCGGGGCGGCCGGGCCGGCGGCGGAAAATCGGGACGGGCTGGTGGCGACGGGTAAGGGGGTTCAGCCAGAGGCTCAGTGGGCTCAGCCCAGGCAATCCCTGATTTCCCGCACCGTCTGCAGCTGGCCGTAGTAGTAGTTGGCCCGGGCGCGGCGATCGGGATCCTCCAGGCTGTCAAAGGCATCGAAGCCAAGGCTCTGCCAGAGCTCGTGGCCGCAGGTGCTGGTGAGGGCATCACCGGCCTCGGCCTCGAGGTTGGCCAGGCGGCGCTGCAGGTTCTTGATCTGGGCAACCGACATCGGCGAGACGCTTCAGCAGGCCATAGTACAGACGAACCAGCCAGGGGGGTGGGGGCCCTCAGAAAGGCAGCTTCTTCTTGGCGTCCTTGTCGAGGTCGGCCTCCATTTCCCGCAGCCGCTTGAGGATGGTGTCGTAATACTCCTTGAGGTAGCTCTCCAGCCCCGTGGTCTCGCCGGGGTCGAGGCCAAAGGCCGCGTAGCTCTCCTCCATGGGCGCATCGAGCTTCACGCCACCGCCGGTGACGGCATCGAAGGCGAGCCGCTCAGCCACGTTGAGGCTGGCCTCGAAGAAGCTGGTGAGGCCCCGCATCATCGAGAGCAGAGCCGGCGGCACCCGGAACACCCGCGCATCCTTGCCGGTGAACCGTTCACAAAGCTGAGTGATCTCGCCGGTGATCCAGGCCCGCGGACCCACCACCGGGAAGGCCCGGCGCACCGTTTCGGGGCGTTCGAGGGCGGCCACCGCGAAGCGGGCCATGTCCTGGGTGTTCATGTAGGCGATCGGCGTAGGCGATCCGCTCACCCACACGGTCTGCCCCTCCAGCACGGGGATCGCGAACTGGCTAATCAACCCCTGCATGAACGCCACGCCGCGCAGGATCGTGTAGTCGAAATCAGAGGCCTGCAGCCATTCCTCCGTGCAGGCCTTGATGTCCATCAGCGGCACCTCGCGGTGGCGGGCCGCATCCAGCAGCGAAACAAACACGAGCCGTTTGACGCCAGCGCGGGAGCAGGCGGCGAAGAGGTTCTGCTTGCCACCCCAGTCGATGTCGTAGGCGCTGCCGGGATCGGTGGCCCGGGCGGTGGCCGCATCGATCACGGCCTCCTGGCCTTCGAGGGCGTAGTCGAGGCTGTCGGGTTCGAGCAGGTCGCCGCGGGTGAGTTCACAGCCCCACTCCTGCAGGAAGGCGGCCTTGCGCGGCGAGCGCACCACGCAGCGCACCTGGTGGCCGGCATCGAGGGCCCGGCGAGCAACCTGGCGACCCAAGGTGCCCGTTGCGCCCACCACCAAGACCTGCATGCCGCTCGCTCAATCGGCTGAGAGCCTAGGGGCCGGCTCAGCCCAGCGAGATCGGCGAGACCGGCAGCGGCTCAGGGCTTCAGTCTTCGTCGGCGAAGCGCAGCAGCAGGGCGCCGCCGGCCAGGCCCACGGGGATCAGCACCCAGAACAGGGCTGCGATACCGAAGATCTCCGAGGCCATGGGGGAGGCGCGTTGTGCCATCCGTTTTAGCGCGGCGCGGCCTCAGTTCGGACCTGGCGGTGCCAGCGCCGCCGCCAGCTCCAGGATCCGGGCCCAGGGGGCATCGCTGCGCAGCATGCCGGCCATCACACCGCTGCGGTGGGCGCACCAGCCCTCCTGGCGCAGGGCTTCCAGCAGGCCGGCCAGCCGGGGCGTACCCGTGGGAAGGCGGCGGCTCAGCTCCGCCATCGGCCAGCAGCGAGCCGGCAGGCCCGGGTCGGCCATCAGCGCCTGCAACAACCGCTGGCTGGCTGGCGCCTGCCAGCCGGGAGGCAGCGCCAGGGCGGCCTGGTGCAGGCGCTCCAGCCAGGCCCCGTTCTGCAGTGGTCCGAGCCAGAGAGGGCCGGAAATCGCCAGCGGGCGCCCCCCCTGGCGCTGCTGGGGATCCTCAGGGCAGAGGCAGGGCGCCCAGCCTCGCAGCTTCAGCAGGCTCTGCAGCTGCTGGTCGCCGCAGCCATGGCAGTGGGCCAGGAGCCCCAGCTGTTGCTCCTCGCCGACCCGGGGCCGGCGGCGCAGCTGGATTGCCGTGCGGAAGGTGCGCCCCTCGCTGAAGCTGAACAGGGGCTCAATGCCACATCCCTGGGCCCAGGCGAGACGCGCCACCTGGCCGATCTGCAGCCGCAGCGCCAGCTCCCAGCTGGCCGGGTGCGCCCGGGCCGCCGCCCCCAGGGAGCGGATGGCGGCAGGGCGGTCGTGGCCGGTTGGGGAGCGGCCATCGCTGCTGGCCAGATACAGCACCCCCTCGAAGGCCACGGCCTCCAGGGCGAGGGGCAGCAGGCCCGCCACCGAGCCGAAGGCATCGAGGTCCACCAGCTCGAAGCGCTGCTGCCGCAGCAGGCATGCCGCCAGCAGCTTCTGGGCCGTGAGGGCCGTGCAGCGATGGGGCAAGGCGGCCAGGCTGGCGAGGTTGGCGCGCAGCAGGGGCAGGCGCCCGGGATCGGCGTCATTGGCCCACACCGAGGCCGCCCCTCCCTCCACGGCCAGACGCAGGCTGCGAATCCCACAGCCGGCCATCAGATCGAGCACCCGCACCGGCGGGTTGGCGCCAAGGCCCTCCCGGCAGGCCACCAGGCTGCGGCAGAGCAGCACGCCCAGGTCGCGGCTGGGCCGCGATTCAGGCCTGAAGAATCCCTGGCCCAACTGCAGGCTCACACCGCCTTCGCGGTAGGCCTCCGGCGCTGGATCGGCCGTGACCGACCTCATCCGCCAGACCGTGCCGGTTCTGTGCTCAATCGCCTGCCGCTCACTCGTCTGGCTGCCCCGGTGGGGACCATCCTGGCGGCTGGGGCATCCCAGCTCCACGGCCAGCGCCAGGTGAGGCCTACGTTTGAAGTCCGCTCGATGGCCCAGGCGGCCGCCGCACCTCCCTTGTCTTCCCGCCCGGCTGAGGCACTGCCGCATTCAGGGCTGGCCCCCCGTTCAGCTTCGCCCCGCACAGGTACGGACTGGGGTGAGCACGGCACCTGGGTCTGGCGTGGTCTGGCGGTGCACTGGCGCCAGCTCGCCCCCCCCGCTGCCCTGATCCAGCAGCAGGGAGGTGTGCGGGGAGCGGTGCTGCTGCTGCATGGCTTCGGGGCCGCCAGTGGCCACTGGCGGCGCAACGCAGCCGCCCTGGCCGCCGAAGGCTGGGCGGTCTATGCCCTCGACCTGATCGGCTTCGGCGCCTCCGAGCAGCCGGGCCCTGGCCTGCTTCCCGCCGGGCGGCTCGACAACCGCCTCTGGGCGCAGCAGGTGCAGGCCTTCCTGCAGGAGGTGGTGGGCGGGCCGGCGGTGCTGGTGGGCCATTCCCTCGGCGCTCTGGTGGCCACCAGCTGTGCCACCTTCTTTCCGCGCTGGGTGCGGGGCGTGGTGGCCGCCACCCTGCCCGACCCGGCCCTGATGGGCCGCAGCCGGMCGCGCCCGCCGCGGCGACGTCCCTGGCGCCGCCGCCTCAAGCGACGGGTGGTGGTGCTGCTCTGCCGGCTCTTGCCCCTGGAGCTGCTGGTACCGCTGCTGGCCCACTCGCCCCTGCTGGCCCTGGGCATCCAGCTCTCCTATGCCATCCCGGTGATCGGCGACCAGGAGCTGAGACGCCTGTTCGCCACCCCCGCCCGCCGGCCCAGTGCCGTGCGCAGCCTGCGCACCATGAGCATCGCCATGGCCCTGCGCCCCCATGGCGCCACGGCTCCTTCGATGCTGCCGCGTCTGCGGCGCCCCCTGCTGCTGGTCTGGGGAACGCGCGACCAGCTCGTGCCGATCCAGGTGGGGGAGGCCCTGCAGCGGTTACGCCCCGACCTACCGCTGCTCTCCCTGGAGGGCTGTGGCCACTGCCTCCATGACGAGGCCCCCGAGCCCTTCCACGCCGCCGTGATTCCCTGGCTGCACCAGCTCAGCCTCAGCCCCGTGGCGGGCGAGCCCTGAGCAGCCCAGGGGGCCTTGGTGCTGACCGGTAGCTTGGTCACATCTGCCCGGCCTCCATCCCACAGCCATGAAGCACACCCTCTCGGTGCTGGTGGAAGACGAATCCGGGGCCCTCAGCCGCATCTCCGGCCTGTTCGCCCGCCGCGGCTTCAACATCGAGAGCCTGGCCGTGGGGCCGGCCGAAGGCGGGGGGATGTCCCGCCTAACCATGGTGGTGGAGGGCGACGACCGCACCCTGGCCCAGATGACCAAGCAGCTCGACAAGCTGGTCAACGTGCTGGGTGTGATCGACCTCTCCCAGCTCCCCTCGGTGGAGCGGGAGCTGATGCTGCTCAAGGTGGCCGCCCCGGCCCACAACCGCGGCGCCATCCTCGACCTGGTGCAGGTGTTCCGCGCCAATGTGGTGGATGTGGCCGATGAGGCCCTCACCCTCGAAGTGGTGGGTGATCCCGGCAAGCTGGTGGCTCTCGAGCAGGTGATGGCCCCCTACGGCATCCTCGAGATCGCCCGCACCGGCAAGGTGGCCCTGGAGCGGTCCTCCGGTGTGAACACCGCCTTCCTGCGGGTCACCGCTTCCAACAAGCGGGTGCCCGCCTGAAGCCCCTAGGAGCCTGGCTTCACCAGCTTGCCGCCTGAGGCCACGCTGGCCTTGACGATCTTGTCGCCCTGCTCGATGCGGTCGACCACCTCCATACCCTGGCTCACCCGGCCGAACACGGCGTAGCGGCCATCGAGCTCGGGCAGGGCCTGCAGGGCCACGTAGAACTGGGCGCTGGCCGAGTTGGGATCGGCGGAGCGGGCCATCGCCACCGCACCGCGCTGGTGGGCCAGCGCCAGCTGACGGGTCACGCCGGGGGCGGTGATCGTCTCGCCATAGCGGGGGGCAGGCTCCTCGCTGAGCTTGAGCTCCAGCGGAATCAGCCGCGCCTCACCACTGGCGGGGTCCACATAGCTGCCGCTGCCGTACTGGTTGGGAGGCACCACCGGGTTGGCACTGGCCGGATCGCCGCCCTGCGCCACGAAGGGCGTGGGGTCGCGCACCACCCGGTGAAACACGGTGCCGTCGTAGACACCGCGCTGCACCAGATCCACGAAATTGCCGGCGCTGAGGGGCGCTGCGTCGCCGTCGAGCTGCAGCTGCACCTCACCCCGGCTGGTCTGCAGGGTCACCGTGGCTGGACCCTCCAGGCAGGGCGTGGTGGCGGTGGCGCAGCCCTGGGGGGTCGAGCTGGAAC
>NZ_JADEWP010000188.1:0-4678 GCF_015207535.1 Cyanobium sp. LEGE 06143
TAAGAGACAGTCATTGAAGGGGGCGCGCTGCTGGTTGAAGCTCCAATAGGTGGTGAGAAGGCCCGGGCCGGTGCGGATCCAGCCGGGGAACTTGGCTTCGATCTCGGTCTGGCGGGGGCCGGAGAACTGGTTGTTGATGTCGAGTTCGCCTGCCGAGATCTTGTTCTCATAGGCCGCTTCGTTCTCGATCTCGAAATAGACAACCCGGTCAAAGCAGGCCTCGGCCGCGCCAAAGCCCGAGGGGTTCTTCTCCGCCACCAACTGGTCGCCGGTGCGCCAGTAGACCAGCTTGTAAGGGCCGTTGACGACGATGTTTTCCGGCTGGATCCAGGCGTCGCCGAAGGTCTCCACCGCCTGACGCGGCACCGGGAAGGTCGTGTAGTGCGACAAGAGGCCCGGCAGGTAGGGCGCGGGATATTCCAGCGTGATCTCGAAGGTTTTCTCGTCAATCGCGCGCACGCCCATTTCCTCGGGCGGCAGCTCGCCATTGTTCACCTTCTCGGCATTCTTCACCAGCCACAGCATCGAGGCGTATTGCGAGGCAACCGTCGGGTCCTGGATGCGGCGGAAGGCGTAAACGAAATCCTCGGCCGTTAGCATCATCGGTCGTCAGGCCGATCATCATGTCGCCGATGACAATGTTTTCCCAGGCAGCCGAGGATTTGTGCGGGTCCAGCGTGTCGACCTTGGCCGAGATGCCGCGCCGCAGCGTCGGCACATCGCCTTCGCCAGCGCCGCCACCACCACCGCAGGCAGCCAGCGTCAGCGCCAGCATCGCACTGGCCGCGCCGGCCAGCAGGGATCTCATTTTCATCGGTTATGCCTCCTTGATCTTCCTGTATCGTTCCGAATTTGCCAGAACTGGTGCCAGACGGGCAAACAAAAGCAAAGACTTGCCCGCAGATAAGTGAACGGGAGCTGATCCATGCTGCGTAGTCTTGCTGTCACGACACTGTTTGCCGCAGGCCTTGGCGGGCCCGCCCTCGCCCAGGAAGCGAGCCTTGATGCTGTCCTCGCCTGCCGCGTGATCGAAGACCCTGCCGAGCGGGTCGGCTGTTACGACGCGGCCGTTGGCCGGCGGGAAGAGGCGCAGGCYCAAGGCGAGGCTGAGACCGGCGGCGGTGGCCAGGCCGGTGCGCACGAGGCGACGGGACAGGCAGATGGAGGAAATGGTCATGGCTCAGGGATGTTCAACGCCATTCATCCTGTCCTGCTGGTCTGAATGAGATCGGTCTGGAGAGCGCGAAGATGTGACCAGATCTGACAGAGACCGCCCCCGCAACCCCAGGGTGAAGCCCCCCTGGCCGCGGCGGTGGTGGAAGAGTTCGCCGCCATGCTCCAGGGCGACGCGCTGGGCGATGGCCAGGCCGAGGCCACAGTGGCCGTCGCCGCCCCTGGCCTCATCGAGCCGTCGAAAGGGCTGCAGCGCCTGGTGCCAGAGCGCCTCGGGAATCCCCTCGCCGGCGTCACTCACGGCGATCGCAAAGCCCCCAGCGTCCCAAGGCTGCAGGCTCAGCTGGTAGGGGGGGTGGCCGTGGTGGGCGGCGTTGCTGAGCAGGTTCCCCACCGCCCGGGTGAGGGCGATGGGCCGCACCCAGGCCTGCAGAGGCTTCAGGTCCAGGCTCAGGTTGCTCAGKCCGCTCTGGCCGGCGACTTCGGCCAGCAGGGCCGCCAGGTCCACCCGCACCGGCTGCTCTTCTGCGTCTCCCCGGGCGAAGGCGATGAACTGGCTGGTGATCCGTTCGAGGGCATCGAGGTCGCCCTGGGCCTTGGTGCTCTCGGCGGTGGACATCGGCTGGCCCTCGGCCAGGTGCAGGCGCAGGCGCAGCCTGGTGATCGGGCTGTTGAGGTCGTGGCCGATGCCGGCCAGCATCGTGGCCCGTTCCTGCCTGTCCAGCCGCAGGCGCTCAAGCAGGCCGTTGAAGCGGCGGGTGATCTGGCGCACGCCCCTGGTGCCGCGCTCCGGCAGCGGTTCGGGGTCCTGGCTGGTGCCCAGCTGCTGCAGGGAGTTCTCCAGCTGGCGCAGGGGGCGCTGAACCTCCAGGCTCAGCACCAGGGTGGAGAGTGCCAGGCCCGCGGCCCCCAGCGACAGGATCAGCGAGAGGGGGTCGGGGGGCCAGCGCCGCGGGTCGGGAATGGCCACCGCCAGCCAGATCGACTCGAAGGGCGACACCACTTCGACCCAGAGGCTGCCTCCAGCGGCCACCACCTCCCGGCAGAAGCCCAGCTGGCTGCAGAGCTCGGCGTGGAGAGCCTCGGCTTCCGCTCCGCCCCTGTCCCCTGCCGGCGGATGGTCCTCCGCCAGCTCCAGGCCGCTGAGTTCCGCCACAGACTCCATCGGGTAGCTCTCCAGGGCCAGCTCCCCCAGGCGCAGGCTGAAGGCCACCTCCGAGCCCAGCTGCACCATCTGGCTGCGGGCCAGCCGGCGGCTGAGCAGGGTCTGAACCAGCAGCAGGCTCAGCAGCCAGAGCCCCAGGCCGCCCGCCCCGTAGGCCAGCACCCTCAGCCATCGGCGGGATCCCGCCGCAGAGCGGCTAGGCACGCGGCTGGCCATCGGGAACGAAGACGTAGCCATAGCCCCACACCGTCTGGATGTGGCGGGGTTGGGAGGGGTCCGCCTCCACCAGCCGCCGTAACCGCGACACCTGCACATCCATGCTGCGGGCGTCGGTCTCGCTGGTGGGTCCCCGCGAGAGTTCAATCAGTCGCTCCCGCGACAGGGGCCTGTGGGGGTGCTGGGCCAGGGCCAGCAGCAGGCTGAATTCGCCGCTGGTGATCGTCACCGGCTCGCCGTCGCGCTCCAGCCGCCGCGTGCTGGGATCCAGCTGCCAGGCCCCGAAGCCGATCGGGTTGGCGTCAGGCCGCGGCGTGCCCGGCGGACCCTGCTGACGCCGGCGCAGCACCGCCTCGATGCGGGCCGTGAGCTCGCGGGGCAGGAAGGGTTTGGCCAGGTAGTCATCGGCGCCCTGCTCCAGCCCGATGATCCGGTCCACCGCATCGCCCCTGGCGGTGAGCATCAGCACCGGCAGGTCATCGCCGCCGTCGCGCAGCCGCCGCAGCACCAGCAGGCCGTCGTCTCCGGGGAGCATCAGATCGAGCACCAGCAGGTCTGGCCGCTGACTCTCCAGCCGGGCCGTGAGCTGCTGACCATTGGCCAGGCAGCGCACCTCGTAGCCCTGTTCACCGAGATAGCGCTGCAGCATCTGACGTAGCTCGGCGTCATCGTCGACAACCCAGATGCGGTGGGAACGGGCCATGGCGCCGGGCAGCCGGGGTGGCTCAGGAGGCGATCATCCTGAACCGATCCTGGCCCGGTCGGTCGAGCCACTGTCCCTGCGGCGGTGCTGTCCCCAAGCCGGCCACGGCCTCACACCAGGGCCAGACCCCGTTCGTTGAACACCCCCTCGAACAGCATCGAGCTGAGGTAGCGCTCGCCGGAGTCGGGCAGCACCACCACGATCGTCTTGCCGGCATAGGCGGGATCGGCGGCCAGGCGCAGCGCCGCGCAGGTGGCGGCACCGCAGGAGATGCCCGCCAGGATGCCTTCCTCCCGCATCAGCCGCCGGGCCATGGCCACCGCCTCGGCGTCAGACACGGTCTCCACCCGGTCCACCAGGCTGAGGTCGAGGTTGCCTGGAACGAAGCCCGCGCCGATCCCCTGGATCTTGTGGGGCCCCGGGCTGATCTCATCCCCTGCCCTGGTCTGGCTGATCACCGGGCTGGTGAGCGGCTCCACCGCCACCGATTCAAGCGGCTGGCCCAGTGTGGTCTTGATGTAGCGGCTGACGCCCGTGATCGTGCCCCCCGTGCCGACCCCGGCCACCAGCACATCGATCTGCCCGTCGCTGTCGTCCCAGATCTCCGGGCCTGTGGTGTCGTGGTGGATGCGGGGGTTGGCGGGATTGGCGAACTGCTGCAGCAGCACGTAGCGGTCGGGCTCCGACTCGGCCAGTTCGCGGGCAACGTTGATGGCACCGGGCATCCCCTGGCGCCCCTCGGTGAGCAGCAGCCGGGCGCCGTAGGCCGTGAGCAGCTTGCGGCGCTCCAGGCTCATCGTCTCCGGCATGGTGAGGGTGAGCGGGATGCCGCGCGAGGCCGCCACGAAGGCCAGGGCGATGCCGGTGTTGCCGCTGGTGGGCTCGATCAGTTCCTTGCCGGGGCCCAGCAGCCCATCCCGTTCGGCCTGCCAGATCATGGCGGCGCCGATCCGGCACTTCACCGAGTAGGCGGGATTACGCCCTTCGATCTTGGCCAGCACGGTGGCGCCACAGCCCTCAGTGATCCGGTTCAGCCGCACCAGGGGGGTCTTGCCGATCGTGAAGCTGTTGTCGGCGTAGATCGCCATTGCTGAACGCCGTACCTGAAGCTCAGCCTAGGGAACCCCCCTGCCTAGGGTTCAAGGCCCCTTCACGCTCGCTGTTGAGCCGGGGTCTCGTGCCATGGCCACCGCCACGACGCCATCGGGGCACCCCTCCCTGCRGCTGCTGAACCACTTCAGCSYCRACAMCATCAAGGGSGATCTGTTCGGGGGGGTCACCGCGGCGGTGATCGCCCTGCCGATGGCCCTGGCCTTCGGGGTGGCCTCCGGTGCCGGGGCCGCGGCCGGCCTCTGGGGGGCGGTGCTGGTGGGCCTGTTCGCCGCCCTGTTCGGCGGCACCCCCACCCTGATCTCCGAGCC
>NZ_JADEWP010000027.1:0-18312 GCF_015207535.1 Cyanobium sp. LEGE 06143
CCGAGCAGCGATCCGATGGTAAAGATCACTTTCCGGATGTTGATTCCCGACTGCTCACCCACATTGTAGACCGGCTCGACCGGCACATCCTGGACACGGAAGCCTTCGACGTTCAGCTTGACCAGAAGATCATTTGGCTGACCGTAGCGCTTGAACATCTTGTCCCAGTTGATGACCTTGAGGGCGCGCGCGTTGATCGCCGTGTAGCCGGTCTGGGAATCGGCAACATGCCAGTATCCGGACGCAATCTTGGTAAAGAGCGACAAGGCCGAGTTTCCGAAAAAACGGATCTTGGGGATCCGCTTGAAGGCTTCGCCGGTCACCAGCCTGTTGCCCTTGGTGTAATCCACCCGGGAGGCCGAGATGATCAACTTGCGGCCGGCATGCTGCTCGGAGATCTGGGTCGCCATCGTCTGCACCTCGGTGCTGTCTCTCAGCTCACGAATCACATCCGGAGAGGTGCCAACCGGTGAGGCCTGGATATGCACCCGACGGCCGTTGTGCTCCAACCAGGGCAACACCGTGGGCTGGGCCAGGGCACTGCCATGGTGGCGGAACTTGACCGCCACAGGCACGGGATCCCCACAGCGGGCGCCGCGCAGATTGATGGCGGTGCGGGAGAAGTTGTCGGCATAGCGGGGAATGTGGAAGCCCACCAGGTCGCAGCAGAGCAGGCTGTCGAGAATTTCATCCCGCCAGGGCAGGATGCTGAACACGTCGTTGGAGGGGAAGGGTGTGTGGTGAAAAAAGGCGATCCTCACATCGGGCCGGAGGGCCCGGATCTGGGCTGGGGCCAGCCAGAGGTTGTAATCGTGCACCCAGATCGTGGCCCCTTCCGCCGCCTCCTCACAGGCCGCACGGGCAAACGACTGGTTGACGCCTACGAAGGTGTCCCAGTCTGAGTTATCAACACTGAAAAGGCCTGGAAAGCTGTGAAGAATAGGCCAGAAGGATTCCTTCGAAGTGACATGATAAAAGCTTGAGATCTGCGTTTCAGTGAGCGGCAGCCGTCGCAGCGTGAACGGGTTGGCCGATGGAACGGTGAGCCGTTCATCAGCAGCATTGACCGCGTCTTCATCCTGGCGCCAGGAAATCCAGGTGCCGGAGCGTTCCTCCAGAAACAGGTTGCGGAGGGTGGGAATGATGCCGTTCGGGCTCTTCTGGTCGACAAACTCAGTACTTCCATCAGCAGCGGTTTTCAGGTCGTAAGGAGAGCGGTGGTACACCAGCACAAAGCTGCTGCCGCCGAAGGCCTGGCTGGAAGCCGAGCGCTCAAGGGTGCTGGGCGTGGTCGGACTGGATGTGGCACGCATGGCTTGGGACACTGGCATCAACAGGAGATCGCTGGACTGAAGGGTGTGGGCCGCATGGCGGATCAGCGTGGGACGAGCCTGGGATCAGCGCGTTCACCAGGCAGGCCGAGGGCCTGATCGCGTCGCCAGCGCTGCGCGCCGAAAAAGATTTGCTGAGTCGAATCTAACGTTCGATACTAGATCATGCGTACCACTTTGTCAAGCGCTTTTCATCGCCGCTTGTGCGTCGCTGATTTCATCAGTGTGCTGGGCAGAGTCACATCAAGCTGATCGATGGGCGGCAAGGATGATGCAGAAGCGATCTCCAGCGAGACTCACTGAGGACACTGCTCCTGCTGACAGGGCCTCTGAGCCGGCACATCCGTGTCGCCCATCCAGCGGTAGAACTCCAATGCTTTCTCGTCGCAAAGTGTGCAGCCATGGCAGCGCTGCGCACGAGGCAGGCGCTGGGCCCGGCCCTTACGCTCAAGCAGATCCAACATGCCTCGCAGAGCGTCAGCTGGTACACCCAGGCTGGCTTCCATCTGGGTGAGCGAAGCCGCTCGATGGTCTCGTAAGTAATTCTTGAGAAGACTAAGAATCACAGGATCTGGATCTCAGAGGGCTTGGGCAGAGGCATCATTCAGCCGCTCGCGCTCCGGGTCCACGGCCCGGGGGCCGATGGCCTTCAAGCCGAGAATGGTGAGGGCAGCAGCCACCATGACGGCCAGAATCCAGCCCATGGACAGGCGCGGATGGCTGGCAAAGGTTCCCACCTGATAGAAGAGGGTGGATGCGGCGTAGGCCAGACCCGTGGTCCAGAGGCCAACAAAGGCTGTCCAGCCCCCGTTGGTTTCCCGGTAGACCGCACCCATGGCGGCCACACAGGGGAAGTAGAGCAGCACAAAGATCAGGTAGGCAAAAGCTCCGATCCTGCCGTTGAAGCGGGTGGCCATGGCTCCGAACGTTCCCACCCCAACCGCTTGCGCCTCGGCCGCTGAATCCACGTTGCTGACATCACCCACAGTGATCCCAGGGGGTCGAGCAGCATGGCGGGAACCTCCGAGAGGTTGGCTGGAATGGTGGCGACCGCCTCGGCCAGGCCATCCCAGAAGCGGAAGTCGTCGTCGGCCTGGGGAGCGAGGCCTCGGGCCGCATCATCCTGAGCCCCAAGCGTGGAATAGAGCGCATCAAGGGTGCCCACAACGGCCTCCTTGGCAAACACACCCGTGAAAATTCCCACCGTGGCCGGCCAGTTCTCCTGACGGATGCCGAGAGGGCTGAAGACAGGAGTGATCGATCGGCTGACACTGCTGAGCACAGATCGATCACTGTTCTCATTGGAAAAGCTGCCATCAACACCCACTGAACTGAGGATGCTGAGCACCATCACCATGATCACAATCACTTTTCCGGCCCGCATGATGAAGCTTTTCAACCGCTCCCAGGCTCGGATCAGCACCCCTGTGATGGTGGGCATGTGGTAGGCCGGCAACTCCATGACGAAATGGGATGCCTGGCCACGCAGGATGGTGGTTTTCAGGATCAGGCCGGTGAGCACGGCCATGGCAATACCGATGAGGTAAAGACCAAACACCACATTCTGACCGGATAAAGGGAAAAAGGCCGCAGCGAATAGCGCGTAGACCGGCAGTCGCGCCCCACAGGACATGAAGGGATTCATCATGATCGTGAGCAACCGATCGCGCCTGTTTTCAAGCGTACGGGTGGCCATGATGGCAGGCACATTGCAGCCAAATCCGATCAGCATGGGTACGAATGATTTGCCTGGCAGGCCGATCAAGCGCATGAAGCGATCCATCACGAAGGCCGCCCGGGCCATGTAGCCCGAATCCTCCAGGATGGCCAGAAAAAGGAACAGGATTCCAATGATGGGAATGAACGTGGCTACAGTCTGGATGCCGGCACCGACACCTCCGGCAAGGATCAGGATCAGCCATTCAGGCATCTGAGCCGCAGCCAGCAGGGCGCCGAATCCATCCACGAAGATGGTGCCCGCAGCAATGTCAAAGAAATCAATAAATGCTCCACCGATGTTGATCGTCACCAGAAAGAGTGCATACATCACCAACAGGAAGATGGGGATCCCCAGCCACCGGTTCAGCACCACCTGATCGATCCGGTCTGACACACTGCGGCTGACGAGACGGGTCTGCCTGGCCACGCCAGAGACCAGCTGCCGGATCCAGCCGTAGCGGCTGTCGGCGAAGACCACATCGATGTCTTCCTGGAGAACCTGGCGGATGCGGCGCCGATGGCTCGCCACCTGCTGGCTCAGCTCGCGCCGGCCGGTTAGCAGGGTCTCGCCCTGGGAACCGCCCTCCAGAAGCTTGAGGGCCAGCCAGCGGTGGTCCGGCGTGAGGCTGCCGGCGCCCACAGCGGCGCTCAAGCAGCCGAGCTGGGGCATCAGGGCGGCAATGGCATCTTCCACCACTGGCGGGTAGGCCACATAGGGCCGGGGTGGCGTCGGGCTCTGCAGCTCACGCTCCACGCCATGCAGGAGGCTCTCCACCCCGATGCCCTTTGCGGCCACCAGCGGAACGACCGGGGATCCCAGTCGCTCGGAGAGGGCGACGCTGTCGGTGGCGAAGCCCGCCTCTTCGGCCACATCGATCATGTTGAGCACCACGATCATGGGGAGACGCATCTCCATGATCTGGGCAGTGAGATAGAGATTCCGCTCCAGATTCGAGGCATCAACAATATTAATGATCAGATTCACTTTGCCGGAGGTCAGGTAATCCCTGGCCACCTTTTCATCGAGGCCTCCCTGGGAATCAGCCAGGTCAAGCGAGTAGATACCAGGCAGATCCACGAGCCGCACCGGCATGGAGCCAACCTCGAGCAGGCCTTCCTTGCGCTCGACCGTGACTCCGGGCCAATTGCCAACCCTCTGATTGGTGCCAGTCAGCTCGTTGAACAGGGTTGTCTTGCCACAATTCGGATTGCCACAAAGGGCGATGATGGCTTCAGGCATGGCGTAGCACCGTAACGATCAACATGTCAGCTTCATGCTTGCGCAGCATGAGTGAGAATCCCCGCACTTTCAATTCCACCGGATCGCCCATTGGGGCATGGCGAGTGACTTCAAACTCGGTTCCAGGAGTGAGGCCCATGGCCAGAAGTTTCTGGCGGTAACTTCTCGAGCCCTGCCGATACCCCTGAACACGGCCGCGGCTGCCTGCGGGGAGGGTCTGCAGCTGCACCTGATCCACCGGGGGCGCTGAGCCGGGCTGCTGCGTGGGTCTCTGGGGTGAGATGTCCATGGATGAAGCGAGCGATGGAATGGAGCTTGACGGCGCTTCCGGGGCGATCTCGACGGCTGAGCGGCGGACCCGGATGGCTCGGCTCATTGCCCCATCCAGTGCCAGGCGGGCATTGGCGACCGCCACCAGATGGGAGTCGCGGGCAGCGCGCATCACCACCCGCAGTGAGCGACCCCGATGCAGGCCCATGCTGATCAACCTGTCCCTGAGCTCGGCCTGGGCGCTCACCTCCACAACCCAGAGCGGTTCCTCCAGGCAAGCCTCAGCGAGCAGAAACGACGACGCATCGAGGCTGGATGGGTTGGCTGGATCGCCTGGTTTCACGTACGCCGCGGCAGAGCGCCAGAGCCCGGGCCAGGAGCTCCACCGCCGCAGGGCAGCCACACCTTTGCCGATATCAGAGCGGGGCAATGCAGACCTCTACTCCTGAACCACACACCTTGTTTAGCTGTCCCGTGTCAATCAGGTTGACGGGTGGCGTCAATCTGGTTGACCGGTAGAGAGTGGTTGTTCGGAAGCCCGCTGGAGCCTGAGATCGCAGCGGGGATCGGGATCGTGACCAGGCTGTCGCGGCGCGTCAATCAAGTTGTGGTTCGCTTTGCATCAACAACTTGTTACCCGTTTCAATTGACGCCTGGTAACACTGGCTTCTCCACGCTTTCGCCTTCCACCAGGCTTGGAGGCCCGGCCACCGCCAGAGCGGCCATCTCGTTCTCGATCCATTGCAGCCGGTAACCGCGCAGGCGCCGCTGCAGGGTGCGCAGGTGGCTTGCGCCGTAGCGCTCCGGGTTGTGGCGGATCAGACGCTCCAGCAGCGTCTTGGCCTGGAGCTGGGGCTCGGTCTGCAGCCATTGCTCAATCCGCTCCACATCCGGCTCAAACGGATCGGGCCTGGAGCGCTTGCCGCTGCGGGGTTTGGGCTTGCGACGCCTGGGCTGGTTGCTCTGCCAGAGGGTCTGCAGTCCGCCCAGGAATACCTCCAGCGATCGGTTCTCAGCAGCCAGATCCCTTTCCACTCGACTGGCCTGCAACGCAGAGCCCTGTTCACCGCTGGCCAGCACCGCCAACTGTCCCTGGCAGCGTCGGATCGTGGTGAGCAGGGCCACCGGGTCACTGCGGCGCTGCAGCTCCCGCCAGGGTTCGACCGTCTCCTCATTCAGCATGCCAGCGGCCAGCAACCGCTGCAGGGGCGTTCGCGGTGGGTGGTGCTGCCGTTTGATCCGGCCGCCGTCGCGCTCACTGCTTTTGAGCTTGAACGATGGCTGGAACAGGTTGGTGAACAGCCGCAGGGCGCCGTACAGCTCGCCCAGCACCTGGGCCGCCTCCAGACCCTCCAGCCGCTGGTAGCCCACCACCCGGCGCACCAGCATCCCGTTCTTCTGCTCCACCCAGGCCTGGTCATTGCTCTGGTACGCCCTGGAGCGGGTGAGCACGATCTGGTGGCCCGGCCGGTCACACCAGGCCTGCATCAGGCTGTTCATGAACACCGGGTCGTTGTCGGCATCGATCCCCCGCAGTGGAAACGGCAGTTGCCGGCGGATCAGCTGCAGGGCCGTGAGCACCACCGCGCCATCGCGCACCAGGATCGGCAGGCTTTCGCTCCAGCCCGTGGCGATATCCGTGGCCATCAGGGTCCACAGAAATGGGCACTGCATGCGGCCGCCGCAGTGAGCCACCAGATCGATTTCCAGCCAGCCGGGCTCGCTGTGATCGCTCCAGCCCTTGAACGTGCGCACCGGCACCCGCCGCCTGACGGCGCTGTAGGCCCGCGGCGGCCGCCGCCAGTTGTTGGCAGCGCTGGCCTTGCGGATCGGTGCCAGCAGCCGATCGATCGTGGCGCTGCTCATTGCCAGCACGTGCTCACGCACCGCCGGCGCCAGGTTCAGGTGGCCGTGTTGCTCCAGAGACTCCACCAACAGCGGTAGCAGGGCCGCCAGGCGCTTACCGCACAACCGATCACTCGCTTCCCACAACGGCACCAGCGCCTCTGCTGCCTCGGGGCCATAGCGGCGCCGGGGATGGGGCTTGAGGGACGCCTGATCGAGCGGCCCTTCTGATTCGACGGGGGCAGCAGCCTTGCGATTGAGCAGCCGCAGCAGCGATTTGCGGTGATACCCCGTGATCGCCTCCAGCTCGTCCAGCAACTTGCGCTTACCAGCAGTACTCAGGCCCCCGTAGCGCTGGCGGGCAGCCTCCATCGCGGCCCGTCTGCGCTGCGGATCAGGGCCGACCGCTCCAACCTCACGCCTGTCAGCCGCAGCACCGCTCGGCATGACCGCCACCTTGCGCCAAATGTTGATGCAACAACCTTACGCAAGTAACCTAAGTAACGATGCAATGCGCCCCTCAACCAGATTGTCGTCGGACAGAGGTAAATGTCGATCCCCCATTCGGTTGATCGTGCTGGGGCTCATCCCCAGCAACTGAGGAAGCTCCGCTCAGCCATGCCCACAGGGCGGCGGTTTCCTGGAGCAGCAGGGGCAGCCGCGGGAGCCACAGTCATCCCAGTCGGTGATGGCGAAACGCTGAGAGTGATGGATGGCGTCCAGAAGCTGACAATCCGCCTGGCCTGCATCGACGCACCGGAGACTTCTCAGGCGTCTCACAGGATGGCCAGGTCCGGTGGTTCCACACAAGCGATTTCAGCGGTCTCGATCGCCTTGTCACGGGCCGTCCTGGCTGTGGCCGCTGCCGCCTCGGCTTTCTTGTTCAGCTCGGCCCGTTCCGCTGCCGGTGCATCCGATTCATGGGCGGCAGTGGCTTTGGCTTTGGCGGCTTCTGCTTCCTCGTGCCGCTGCAGCGCTGCGGCCGCAGCGGTCTCCGCTTCCATCTCCTTACGGGCCTGGCGAATCCTGGCCAGGCGGTCCTGACGCCGCCGCAGTTCGTCCGGCAGATCACTGCCGCGCTTGTCCTTGCCGTAACGGCGATCCTCCTGGGCATCCAGGATCTCGGCCTTGCGCATCAAAGCGTTGATCTCCTTCTCCAGCTGCTTTTCAGCCTTGAGCATCCGCTCGTGGCTCATCGCCTTGTGCTTGCTGGCATTGGCCTGCATCTTGGTGCCGTCCAGTGCCACATGCCCCAGACTCACCATCCCGGCCTTCTGGCACAGGCGCAGAATCTGGATGAACAGATCGCTCAACGCATCGAGATTGCGACGGCGGAACTCACTGATGCGGCTGTGGTCCGGCTGCTGGTTACCGGTCAGCACCCGGAACGCCAGGTCCTCGTAGCAGGCGCGCTCGATCTTGCGGGAGGAGACGATGCCCACGCAGTAGGCGTAGAGCAGCAGCATCGTCATCATCCTGGGGTCAAAGCCCTTCTCCCCACGTGGATCCTTGGCCTGAGCAGGAAGCAGGACCTGTGAGAGATCCAGCACATCCACCAGATCGAGCAGGAAATACACCTGGTGGTCATCCGAGAGCCAGTCACTGGGTGATGGCGGCAGCAGGGTTGTCTGTTCCGGCTGCCAGGGACGGAAGGACTTGGGCTTCTGCATACCCCATTGTCTCGCCAAGATCCGTTGTAGTCACTAGGATCTGGGCAGATTGGCAGGCGTCTGCGGAGAGATCGGGGCGCGATCTACGCGCGACAGGCTCCTAGAAGCTAGCAATGGGACTTGGACAGAAAGGCGAGTCCAACAAATCCATCTGACACTTCGTGTCCAAAGTTTCTAGTTGAAGAATTGTATTAAGAATCTTGCCAGACGGGCTGGAGCTGAATCAAGGTTGAACTTACTACTACAACTGAGCTCAAAGCGCTAATGGCCAGGCAAACATTCAGTTTAACGGGCGAAGTTAAGACGGGCGAACGCGCGATCAAGGGCGCAGATGTATTTCTACTACAAGCCGGCACAAACGGCGAGAAATCAAGGGTTCTTGCAGAAACGGTAACTTCTAGAAGGGGAGTATATGCATTTAGAGATGTACCCTCGAAGAGGAACGGTCCTCTCTACGTGGTTTCCCGTCTCTCAAATCGCAGAGGCCGAGCCCAGTCCAATCAAATACTGGCAGGGCTAGTGGGTTCCCCTCAGAGGATCCCCAAAGCGCTGGTTTTGAATGAGCTCAGCACAGTTGCAACTGCTTGGGCCCTGAATAACTTCCTTAAGGGAGAGGAAGTTAGAGGGCCAATACGCTCGCTATCTGTCGCGCAGGAAGCCTACAAAAACCTTGTTAGACCTAGTGGCCGCATTGCTAAAAGACTGACTGGCATCGAAGAAAGCCAAGAAACATTCTTTACGCTAGCAAATATTCTATCTAGTTCAATAAGGAATCCCGCTAAGAACCTGGATGTCTTCCTTGATAGCGCGGTCAATGCCCAGGGAGGTTCAGCATCAACAACGCTAGAAGCACTGGTTAATCTTGCTAAGGCTCCACTGAATGTGAGCCGTGAGCTCTTTGCTTTATCACTGCAAGAGCCTACCTACTCCGGCGGCCTACCTGCCGACTCGCCGCCAAAAGCTTGGGTTCTCGGATTGGCTCACTTTGCCCGTAACTCGAAGGGTGTAAATCCTATCAACGGACCAGGCAACATTGCTATTGATAAGAAAGGTCAACTCTGGATCACCAACAACTACACGCCGTTTGCACCTCGTGATGAGCCACCATTTCCCGGTAACACCTTAATCAATCTAGATGCAGGGGGCAATCTGATCCAGAGGCGACCGCTCAAAGGCGGTGGGCTCTACGGTGCCGGTTACGGCATCGGCATTGACCCTGGCGGACAGGTCTGGGTGGGGAACTATGGATTTGGAGGGAATAACTCTTTTACGAATGAACCTGCATTGATTCCCCTACGGGGCAACGGCAACAGCGTGTCCAGGTTTAGCCCCAACGGGAGAGTTAGATCACCAAATGGCTCTCGATTACCTAAGCGTATTCCTACTGGGGGGTTCACGCAGGGCGGCATGCTGGGCCCCCAAGGCACAGTCTCTGACCAACAGGGAAACATCTGGATTGCAAGCAGCCGTGAAACTAAACGCCAGAGCAGCAAAGTTGTGCTTTATTTGGATGGAAAGCCACGTCACAGCCAGAATCCTCGGCCGTTTGAACACCCAACACTCTCCAAGCCGTTTGATATCGCGATTGATGCTCAGGGAGACGCCTGGGTAACGTACACTGAAGGAGGGCGTTTTGGGACTGGCGGAGTAGTTGAACTTCGCTACGATCGCAAAAACCAAAGATTTCGCAAACGTACGTACGTTGACTCTAGTTTTGATGCCCCTTGGGGCATCGCAGCAGCTGCCAGCGGAGAGATTTGGTTCACGAACAGCGGCAATAGACGTGGCTCTACCGTAAGCGTTATTGAGCCTCTCAGCGGAAGGAAGGAGTTGTTCACACTTAGCGATAAAGAACTTGGAGTATGGGGCATAAGCCTAGATGCCCAAGGCAATGCTTACGTTAATGCCTTCCTTCAAGAGTCAGTCTATGTAGTAAGTGGGAAGACTCAGAAGGTCGCTGGACAAGTTGTGAGGCGTGGGGAGCTGCTATCACCATCGGAGGGGTACCAATTTCCCGGAGTCTTATTCCGTGGAACAGGGTTAGAGCTAGATCCAGCAGGAAATCTATGGGTTGCAAACAACTATAATACTAATCCACAGAATTATGGCGGACGCAACATTATTCAGTATGTTGGCCTTGGTTTACCTGTTGATACACCACTAATCGGCCCTGTTTCTCCACTCGCAAATCGCGATCGGGACAGCAGCAAGTCTGCTCGCATACTATTCAGTCTGTCGTCAAAAGAACGACTCCATGGAAAGATATTCCAACCCGAAGACATTGTCTTATATAATCCTAGAAGTGACCGCTACAAGCTATACTTCGATGGTTCCCAGGTCGGCTTAGGCTCGGCCAAGGTTGACGCAATTGACGCCTTAACAGGGCGCGGCATACTGATGTCGTTTGCGCACACAACAACAATCAATGGGGTTACTTATGACAAGTCTGATATCGTTGAATTCACAGCCAATTCCCTTGGGAAGCGAACCAGAGGCTCATTTTCACTTTTCTTCGATGGTTCTGATGTTGGCTTATCTGGAAAAAGTGAGAATATTGATGCTATGTCGTACGATCGAGAAAGCGGTGACTTATTAATCTCTACTAATGGGAGGTATCGCGTTAAGGGCTCACGGGGCTCTGGCGAGGATATTATTCTCTTCCGCCCTTCGCGCCTCGGTCCCAAGACGAAGGGTCGATGGTCGCATGTATTTGATGGGAGTGATGTGAACCTTGCGTCTAAGTCTGAAAATTTAGCCGCCATCAGCTATCATAGACAACAGTTGCTATTATCAACTTATGGAAACTATTCAGCAGGAAAGCTAATAGGAGTTGGTAGTGACATTCTTAGATTCAGGCCTGACGAGAGTAAGCTCCCAGCCAGCAAGACGAAAGGCTCCTTTGAAGTGCTTCTCAACCAGCTTAGTCGTAATAGCATAGTCGGACTCGACCACATATAAGTTAGAGAGACCCTGGAAAACCAGCCAGTTTCACGGGATAATCAAAGCCCGATCGAAAGCCAGGATTGGCTTGATGGGGGGCCAGCAGCTCGGCTTCTCTGATGACGAGCAGACCACCGCCAAGAAGCGCACCAAGTGGGAGAAGTTCCTGGCAGAAATGGACGCAATGGTGCCTTGGCAGGCCCTGATCGCTCTGATCGAGCCCCAGTACCCCAACACAAGCGGCAAAAGTGGCCTCCCGCCTTATCCGCTGGCACCATGCTGCGGATCCACCTGATGCAGCAGTAGTACTCGCTGAGCCATCCACTTCAGGAGGATGCCTTGATCGAGGTGCCGAGGATGCGGCGGTTTGCGGGCATTGACTTCCGGCACATGCTGGAGAAGCACAACCTCGGCGAGCAGATTTTCGAGACCATCAAGACCCATTTCAGGCAACGGGGTATGTCCTTGTAGCAGGGCACGATCATCAATGCCACCTTGATCGCCGCCCACAGCCCCACCAAGAACAATTCTGGTCAGCGCGATCCGGAGATGCATCAGACAAAGCAGGGCAACCAGTGGTTTCACCGCTACGCGGAAGGATTCGCCTACGGCATGAAGATCCATGCCGGTAGCTGCCAGGAAAGTCAACGGAGTTTTGGGTGGCCATGCGTCCCTGCAAGCAAGGTGAGCATCGATTTGCGTGATCAATCAGCAGTTCGGTTCTCAGAAGACCAGACTGCGGGGAATGGTGAAGAACCGCTGCAAGGTGTATGTTCTAGTTGCCCTGACGAATCTGTTCCTGGCGCGGCGTCAGTTGCTTGCGACTCTATGAGCAGGGGAGTGGCTTGCCCGAATGAGGCCATTCAGGGGTGTAAGGCAGTAAATAAGAGGCACTAGATGACCTTAACTGGGCACGGATCAATCCCTGAGGATATCCGGAGGGGCAATCCGGCGATGCCAGATCTCAGGAGCCCCTCAAGCCCTTGTTGCTCAGAGCCTCCCTAGCGTTCGGCCCTGGACAGTGGCGATACGGGTGAGCGACACGGGTGAGCGACATGGCGGCAACCTGACTGCCGCCGCCGCCCGCCTGGGCCAGCCCCCCGGCCGGCTGCTCGATGCCAGTGCCTCCCTGGTGCCCTTCGGGCCGCCCTGGGCCCTGCGCCGTGCCCTGCTGGGGGCGTCCCTCGGTTCGGCCGTGCGGGTCTACCCCGACCGCGGCTGGCAGCGACTGCGGGGGCAGCTGGCCGCGCTGCATGGGCTGGAGCCGGCCGAGGTGCTGCCGATGGCCCAGCGCTACTTCCTGCTCTAGGAACCTCCCAAAGCCACCAACGGCACACGGGAGGGAGCTTTCGTAGCAATCCACACCGGCCAGCCCCTGGTCGGCTGCCCATGATTAGGGAGAGCCAGCAGGGCAGGGATGTTCACGGACTACAAGCCCCACCGCGGCTACGACGAGTACTTCAGCGCCGCAGACGAACCCCGCAGAGCCCTCTCCCCCCTACTCTCCTCCCTGGGCCAGCTGGGCCTCGAAGAGCTCAACCGCAACCACGTGGCCGCGGGCATGCTGCTCAAGCGGCTTGGTGCCACCTTCCGTCTCAACGGCTCCGGCAACCGCGGGGTGGAACGGATCCTGCCCTTCGACCCCCTGCCGCGGCTGATCGCCTCCGGCGAATGGCTGACCCTGGAGCGGGGCCTGGTGCAGCGGCTCGAAGCGATCGATCACTTCCTGGCGGACGTCTACGGCGACCAGCTGATCCTGCGGGACGGCATCGTGGCGCGGGAAGACCTGGAGACCTCCCAGGGCTGGCGGCCCCAGATGCAGGGATTCAAGCCGCCGCTCAACAAGTGGTGCCACATCTCCGGCCTGGATCTGATCCGCGATGGCCAGGGCACCTGGCGGGTGCTGGAAGACAACCTGCGCTGCCCTTCAGGCGTGGCGTATTTCCTGGAGAACCGCCGCGTCATGAAGCGGATGTTCCCCAGCCTGTTCTCCGGGCGCACCGTGCAGCCGATCGACGACTACCCCTCCCACCTGCTCCAGAGCCTGCGGGAGCTGGCCCCCTGGACGGAGCGCCCCACGGTGGTACTGCTCACCCCCGGGGTGTTCAACAGTGCCTACTTCGAGCACAGCTACCTGGCCCAGCAGATGGGCATCCAGCTGGTGGAGGGCCGCGACCTGGTCTGCCAGGACGACCGGGTGTGGATGCGCAGCACCGGCGGTCTGGAGCCGGTGGATGTGATCTACCGCCGCATCGACGATGACTTCCTCGATCCAGCCGTGTTCCGTCCCGATTCCATGCTGGGAGTGCGGGGGCTGATGCAGGCCTACAGCGCCGGTCGGGTGGCGATCGCCAATGCCCCTGGCACGGGGGTGGCGGACGACAAGCTCATCTATGCCTATGTGCCCGAGATGATCCAGTACTACCTGGGGGAGGAGCCCATCATTGACAACGTGCCCACCTACCTCTGCTCCCGCGACAAGGATCGGGCCTACGTGCTTGAGCACCTGAGCCAGTTGGTAGTGAAGGCGGTGGCTGAAGCGGGCGGTTACGGAATGATGATCGGCCCCCATGCCGGCCAGGAGGAGATCGACGACTTCGCCAAGCGCATCGAGGCCAACCCGCGCAACTACATCGCCCAACCCACCCTGGAACTCTCCACCGTGCCCTCCCTGAGTGAGGGCGAGCTGTTCCCCTGCCATGTGGACCTGCGGCCCTACGTGCTGCGGGGCAAAGGCGCCTGGGTGAGTCCCGGCGGTCTGACCAGGGTGGCCCTGAGGCGCGGCTCCCTGGTGGTGAACTCCTCCCAAGGTGGGGGCTGCAAGGACACATGGATCGTCAGTGAGCGTGGCAATGGCCAGCTCCAACTGCAGGGCTCCAGCTCATGCTGAGCCGCGTCGCCGATTCGCTCTACTGGATCAACCGCTATGTGGAGCGGGCTGAGAATATCTCCCGCTTCGTGGAGGTGAGCGAGGCCATGGCCCTCGATTGCCCCCCGGGCAGCGCCGAACCCTGGCTGCCCCTGATCGATGCCAGCGGCGAACGGGAACTCTTCGACAAGCTTTACACCAATGGCAGCCCCGACGATGTGATCGAGTTTCTGGTGCGGGCTGAGGAGAATCCCAACAGCGTGGCCAACTGCATCGCCATTGCCCGGGAGAATGCCCGTCAGATCCGCGAAGTGATCACCACCGAGATGTGGGAGCAGCTCAACGACATCTACTGGACGCTGCAGGAGAATGAGAGCTTCTGGAAACAACCCCCCCAGGAGCAACTGCGCGACATCCGCCGGGCTTGCCAGCTCTTCTACGGCATCACCGACTCCACCCTGAGCCGCGATCTCTCCTGGCAATTCAGCCGGCTGGGGCGGCTGCTGGAGCGGGCCGACAAGACCACCCGCATCCTCGATGTGAAGTACTTCCTGCTGCTGCCCTCCCCCGACGAGGTGGGCGGCGTGCTCGATGAACTGCAGTGGATCTCGCTGCTGCGCAGTGCCGGGGCCTACCAGATGTTCCGCCAGTCGCGTCAACAGGCGATCGAACCCCGCGCCGTGGCAGGCTTCCTGCTGCTCGATCCGATCTTTCCGCGCTCAGTGCGCTACTGCCTGGAGCGGATTCAGGACACCCTCAGGATCGTGCAGGGCCGCTCGGTGCCCGGTGCACCGGACGAGCTGGAGTGCCTCAGTGGCCTCACCCTGGCCCGCTGGAGCTACACCCGCATCGACGACCTGTTCGCGGTAGGCCTCCATGAGGCCATCGATGCCCTGCAGAGCGACCTCAACCGCCTGCACAACCTGATCGAGGGGCGCTACTTCGTGGCCGCCAGCCTTGAGTCCCAGAGCGCGGATCCGGCATGCGTGCTCACCTGAAGCACTCGTTCAGCTACCGGTACAGCGCGCCTGTTCTGCTCGGAGCCCATCGCTTTTGTCTCAAGCCCCGGGGCCATGGCTTTCAGACGTTGCTGGACTTCCAGCTCACGATCGATCCTGAGCCCAGCTCCCTGTTTCCCCTGATCGCCGCCAGTGGTGATGAGATTCTGCGGGCCCGCTTCGGCGGCTCCTGTGACAGCTTCCGCATCGAGGCCAGCAGCACGGTGGTCTCCCACGCGCCGCCGGATCTGCAGGCCTGCCTGGAGGCCAACGAGCCGCTGCTGCCCTACCCCGTGGGCCACCTCAACGGCGACCTGCAGGGCGCCCTCGGCGGCTGGCTGCCCAATGGCCAGCACGACCCCGCCGCCGTGGACATGGCCCAGGAGGCCCTGATGGGCAGCGACCAGCGGGCCCTGATGTTTCTCGATCAGCTGGTGGAGATGATCCAGGACCGGGTGAAGTACACCCAGCGCCACGTGGGTCCCGCCTGGCCTGCCGGCCGCACCCTCAAGGAACGGGTGGGCTCCTGCCGTGACCTGGCCATGCTGATGGTGGAGGCCTGCCGCTGCGTGGGCCTGCCGGCCCGGTTCGTCAGCGGCTACCACCTGGTGGATCCCGCTCCCGAGCAGTACGACCTGCACGCCTGGACGGAGGTGTACCTGCCGGGAGCCGGCTGGCGCGGCTACGACCCCAGCGGCAAGGGTCCGGTCGACGATCGCTACATCACCCTGGCCACGTCCTCGAAGCCGGAACTCACCGCGGCCATCACCGGCTGCTTTTCAGGCCCAGCTGGGGTGAGCAGCAGCTTTGACTGGCTGATCGAAGCGGAGATTCTCGATCCCGTCGCCCCCCTGGAGGCCAGCCTGCCCCTGGGCTGATCGCGGCGGGGCTGGGTGGTCAGCATTCAGCCAACACGCCTTACCAGTGCAGACCGTGCAGCTTGGGCAGCGGCGCGGTTTTGAAGGTGGTGGCGAACAGCCTCGGAATCCTCCGGCTGTTGTAGACACGGAATTCCTGCACCAGGCTGACACCCGGTTCGCGCACAGCCTGGTTGAGCACCACCGAGCCGTCAGGATCGGAGACGGAACGATGGAAGGTTCCCGGCGGAATCCTGAGGATGTCGCCGCCCGTATCGAGCCGCACGATGTGGAAGGGGTAGTTCCAGCCGAAGTTCACCAGATAGAAGGTGCGGCCGCCGTGCAGGGCGAGCAGATTGTCCTCCTGGTGGGGATGCAGGTAGAACTGCCAGGCTCCCGTGGCCGGATCGTCCGGAGGGGAGGTGGCGGGCCCCGAGTGGATCACCAGATCCCGGGCATTGGACGCGGCCACAGTGATGTCGAAGAAGCGCACCGCGGGGGTGTCGCGGAACTTCTCGTAGGGGATGAGCTCGAACATCGGCGCCGGTCTCGGCGTTGTGGCAGTCATGGCAGTCGGTGTTGGGCGCGCAGCGGTTGGGCGTGATCCAGTGAACCGAACACCGTACCCCAGCCAGTGTGGCCGCCACTACCAAACGGCCGACCGCCTGGGCAGTTTCTGCACTGGGCCGCAGGGGAGTGGCACGGGCCAGAAGGTGGCCTGCGCAGCAGGTTCCGTGCCTGGTCGTATCGATCAACACACGAGAATCACAGCCGTAACGACATCATGAAGGGGCTCCATCTTGCAGCACATCAAGCAGCAGAGGGCCCACAGATCAGCTGCTTGGCTGCCACATCAGATCTCAACTTTTATGACCATGTCATCAACACCTGGCTCCAGCGGATCGCCCTTGACGGCCGCACTTCTGAAGGCCAAGAAAGCCAAAGGACTCAGCTTCTCCGAGCTGGGTGAGGCCCTTGGTCGCGATGAAGTGTGGGTCGCCTCATTGTTCTATGGCCAGGCCTGCGCCTCCAGCGACGAAGCCACAACCCTGGCCGGTTTGCTCGCCCTTGATGGCGACACCGAAGCCGCCCTGCAGGCCTACCCCACCAAGGGCAGCCTGGATCCGGTGATCCCCACCGATCCCCTGATCTACCGCTTCTACGAGATCATGCAGGTGTATGGCATGCCACTGAAGGATGTGATTCAAGAGAAGTTCGGCGATGGCATCATGAGCGCCATCGACTTCACCTTGCATGTCGACAAAGAAGCCAACCCCACGGGAGACAGGGTGAAGATCACCATGTGCGGCAAGTTCCTGCCCTACAAGAAGTGGTGAACCACTTCTTGAACCCATAAAAAAAGACCGGGCAGCGTTGCTGCCCGGCACTTGTGACTGATAAGAAGAAGGCTGAGCCGATTCTCAAGATAGACATTCAGCTGCAGTGGAATCGCAGGGGCTGAACTTAGCGCGCTCCCAGCTCGGCGGCGAGTTCCCTTTCGAGCTTTTCATCATGCCTGGTGGGCAACACATTGCTGATCGGAGAGCGATGGGTGCTGTAGAAGAGCATGCCGATAAACACCATGCCACCCACAATGTTGCCAAGTGTCACTGGCAGGTAGTTCCAGAAAGCGATCTGAAGGAAACTCACGCCTGAACCCAGCAAGGGGCCGGTGGTGTGCAGGAACATGTTCACCACGATATGCTCCATCCCCAGCGCCTGGAAGGCGGTGATGGGCAGCCAGCAGGCCAGAATCTTGCCAGGAACGCTCTTGCTGACCAGGGCCAGGGTGACTCCCAGGCAGACCAGCCAGTTGGCAATCAGACCGCGCAGGAAGGCAAGAAAGAATCCAAGGGCTCCGAGGTTCTGATACTTGGCAATCACATTGGCTTTGTTGAGGCCGATGATCTTATTGGCCACGGCCACCCAGTCACCGGCCCCGGTGGCCAGATCTGCCGTTCCTCCACTGGTGAGGCTCATGGCAAAGAGGATGCCGACCAAGCCCGTGCCGAGGAAATTGCCGATCCACACCCACATCCAGTTGTGGAAGGTTTTCTTCCAGGTGGTCTTGCCGGCCCAGACCGCCATCGGCAGTAGGGCAAAATTACCGGTGACCAGTTCCATGCCAAACAGCACGATGCTGGCGAAGCCAAAGGGGAAGATGAATGATCCAATCCAGGGAATGCCCGTCTGCACCATGATGGTGAGGGCCAGACACAACGCCAGACCAAGCACGGATCCGGAGTAGAAGCCTCGCAGCAGAAGGTTCTTGACGCTGACGCTGGACTTCTTGCCTCCAGCGGCAATCATCCCATCGACGAGCTCATTAGGTAAGACGTAATCCATGAAAGAGGAAAGATCGAAGTAACAGAGATCAGCAGGCCCTGGAGAGCAGGCTGGTGATCAGCGACTGATGCGATTCATCAGTTGGCTGAAGGGATCCTCGGATGGGGTGGACCGCACAGGTTCGGAAGACTCAGCCCCAACGGAACTGAACCAGTTCACGAAGCGAGAGAAGGGATCTGTTCCGGAACCAGCGCCCTTGGGGGAAGGCGTTGTGGTTGGAGCTGAAG